>DATCTM010000145.1:0-4575 GCA_036567945.1 Vicingaceae bacterium | reverse complement strand
ATACCATCAAACTTAAGTTGTCCATTATCTAATCTGTTTTTAGAATCTTCTCCAGAAGCTAAATCTTCAATATCAATTCCTTTACCAAAATTATGGAAGATAGAGTTATGGTACTCTCCTCCTGCATTATCTCTAAAAGTTAATAATCTAGAAGTTCCGTTACCGATATAAGTAGCATTAAAAACTTTTGGTGTAGCATAAGGCATACCATCTTCAGGAGTAGTTCCTCCATCGTGCTCACCACCTCTATCTGCATCAACATTTTGTATGGCTAACCAAAACTGACCTTTTCCTCTAAATCCTTCATCATAATCAAAAGAATCATCATCACCATTTGAAGCAACTAAATACCTTGTATTTACAGTTCCGCCAAACCATTCAAAACCATCATCAGCATTTCCAACAACTTCAACATACTCTATGGTAGTTCCTGAACCAACGCCACCCATGGTTAATCCGTTAATTTCGTTTCCTGCACCAATGTCAGTACCGCCATGTCTGATAGAAACATATTTGAATACCCCAGAATTATCAGCATCATTAGTACCCCCATAAATTCCTCTGGTTTCTGTAGTAGGTATTCCTTCAATAGCAGAAGTTCCCGGAGTAGAGTTTAATGTAGCGTTTCCTAAAATCATTACACCTCCCCATTGGCCTGAAGTAGATAATGGCACAGAGCCATTTAACGGATCTGCTTCAAAAGTGAAGATGATCGGTTGCGTTGGTGTTCCAACAGCATTAATTTTTCCACCTCTTGCAACAATTAGAGCAGAAGCATTTGAGCCTGTTCCCGGCTTTCCTTTAATAACTGTTCCTGCTTGTATGGTTAATTCTTGTCCTGAGTTAACAAACACAAAACCGTCTAATAAATACATTTTATCATTAGTCCAAGTAGTTGTTCCTGTTCCAGAACCATTATCAGTAACAGTAACTACATTACTAGGGGTTGGTGTTGGAGTTGGGATAACTGGGTCCGGAGTTTTTTTATCGTCTTTAGAACAAGAAGTGAAACCTCCGACAATTCCTACACATAAAGTAGAAATAAGAAGTAATTTTTTTGTTTTCATTGTTTTCATTTTTAAATTTAGTTTATAATTAACTTTTCGGTACAAAATAACGAGCACACTATTACTTCTCTGTATCCCCTATTTTATAATACTCTTATGATGATGTTAAGGAAATATTACCTGAAAAACTTATTGAGTTGTTTTTAGTACTAAGTTTATTGCTTTAAGCTTGTGTAAAGGCTAACAGAAGCATTATTAATATTAAATTAACACAATTAACAAAAGAAGAGGACTAACTTTGTTGAAAATAATTAGTTACTACTATTATGACAAATGAAAAGATATTATTAGTTGATGATGAACAAGACATCCTTACCTTTATTAGCTATAATTTAAAAAAAGAAGGTTTTGAAGTACTAACAGCTTTGTCAGGAAAAGAAGCAATACAAATAGCACAAAAAGAAAAACCTGATTTAATTGTTATTGATGTAATGATGCCCGAAATGGATGGCATAGAAACCTGTCACGAATTAAGAGCCATAGACGAACTAAAAGATACACTTATTACTTTTTTAAGTGCTCGTGCCGAAGATTACTCACAAGTTGCAGGTTTTGATGCAGGTGCCGATGATTACATTGCAAAACCTATAAAACCAAGATTATTGGTTAGTAAAATAAAAGCTATTCTTAGAAGAAAAAATAATGTTTCTGAACCTCTTGGTGAACTTGAAATAGAAGTAGGTAACATTAAGATAGATCGTGAAAAATACCTAGTTTATCAAGATGACAACTCTTTTGCCCTTCCTAAAAAAGAATTTGAATTATTGGCGTTATTAATGTCAAAACCCGGAAAAGTTTTTACCCGAGAAGTAATTTTAGAAAGCATTTGGGGAACGGATGTGGTAGTTGGCGATAGAACCATCGATGTACACATTAGAAAGTTAAGAGAAAAACTAGGCGATAAACACATAGAAACTATTAAAGGTGTTGGCTATAAGCTGAAGTTAGTCGATTAAAGGCTTCTTTTTCAACTTATTTTATGCTTATTTTTGCTATTAATGAAAGAATTAACCCCAAAAGGTATTGCCATAAGAGTAGCTTTTTTAATTGCTACAATAGTTGTTGCTTCATTATTTATAAGCTTACTTTTTTTTGATTATAACTTTCCTTTTTACTTATTTCTGCTATTTTTTATCATTACATTATTGACGGGTTATTTCGGTTTTTTATATGCCCTTGAAAAGTTTATTTACCGAAAAATTAAACTCATCTACAGAACTATTCACAACCAAAAATTAAAGAAAGATGGTGAAATAGAAGATCTTAATTTTAGCGACAACATCATTCAAAAAGTGCAGCAAGATGTGTTGGATTGGGCAAAAACCAACCAACAAGAAATTACTCGATTAAAAACATCAGAAAACTATAGAAGAGAATTTGTTGGTAATGTATCTCACGAACTTAAAACACCTATTTTTAATATTCAAGGGTATTTATTAACACTTATTGAAGGTGGTATGGACGATCCAACTATTAACAAAGATTATTTGGTTAAAGCCAACAATAGCGTGGAGAGAATGATAGATATAATTGAAGATTTAGATGAAATTACCAAGTTAGAAAGTGGCAGACTTTCTATGAAAATTGAAAAAACTGATATTGTTGAAGTTGTTAAGGAAGTGGTAGACTCTCTTGAAGAAAGAATAAATAAAGCTGGTGTTACCGTAAAAATACAAAACCAAGATAAACCTATTTGGGTAATGGCCGATGCAAGAAAAATAAGTCAAGTATTAATTAACCTCATTATTAATGCTATTAAATATGGAAAAATAAACGGCACAATAAGAATTAAATTTTTTGACATGCACGATAATATTTTAATAGAAGTAGCTGATGATGGAGAAGGAATTGAAGCCCACCACTTACCTCGCTTGTTTGAACGATTTTATAGAACCGATAAAGGTAGAGCCAGAGAAAATGGTGGTTCCGGTTTAGGACTTTCTATTGTAAAACACATTATTGAAGCCCACAAACAAACCATAAATGTAAGAAGCACTGTTGGCGTTGGCTCTACTTTTTCGTTTACCCTTAAAAAAGCCAAATAATTAGTAATTTTGAAACTCTGTTAAAACAAACTCACTAATGGCTATCTTACTAAAAAATGCCCAAATTGTTAATGAAGGCAATATCATCAAAGGACATATTCTTATTGAAAATGAAATTATCAGTAAAATTTTTAATGAACAAGATGATATAGATTCATTAATCAATACTGTTGAAATTATTGATTTAAAAAACAAACATGTTTTCCCGGGAGTAATTGACGACCAAGTGCATTTTAGAGAACCCGGATTAGCCCATAAAGCAGATATTTACACTGAATCAAGAGCGGCTGTTGCCGGTGGCATTACCGCTTTTATGGAAATGCCAAATACCGTTCCGAATACGCTTACTCAAGAATTATTAGAAGAAAAATATGCCATTGCTGCCAAAAATTCTGCTGCCAACTATTCTTTTTTTATGGGCGCTTCTAATGATAATTTAGAGGAAGTACTCAAAACCAATCCCAACAATGTTTGTGGAGTAAAAATTTTTATGGGTTCTTCAACAGGCAATATGTTGGTAGATAAAAAAGAAGTATTAGAAAACATTTTTGCCAACTGTAAAATGCTTATTGCCACACATTGTGAAGATGAGGACACCATTATTGCCAACACTGAAAAATACAAAGCTAAATATGGAGAAGATGTGCCTATTGCTTGTCACCCCGAAATTAGAAGCGAGGAAGCTTGTTACAAATCTTCCTCTTTTGCAGTAGCCTTAGCTAAAAAACACAACACTCGATTACACATTTTACATATTTCTACTGCCAAAGAGTTAGCTCTTTTTGATAATACGTTACCACTCAAGGATAAGCGCATTACTGCTGAGGCTTGTGTGCATCACCTTTGGTTTTGTGATGAAGATTATGAGGAAAAAGGCACGTTGATTAAGTGGAATCCGGCAGTAAAAACGGCTCACGATAGAGATGCTATTTTACAAGGAGTATTAGACAATAAAATTGACGTAATTGCCACCGACCATGCTCCACATACCTTAGAAGAAAAATCAAACAGTTATTTTAAAGCTCCTTCAGGCGGGCCACTAGTGCAGCATGCATTAGTTTCTATGCTCGAGCATTACCATAATGGTAAAATTAGTCTGGAAAAAATTGCTGAAAAAATGAGTCATGCTGTTGCTGATTGCTTCCAAATTGAAAAAAGAGGCTACATAAAAGAAGGGTTTTTTGCTGATTTGGTAATAGTAGATTTAAATAATCCTTGGACAGTAGCGAAAGAAAACTTGTTTTACAAATGTGGTTGGTCTCCTTTTGAAGGAACTACTTTCAAATCTAAGGTATTGCAAACTTTTGTTAATGGCAATTTAGTCTATAATTTTGGAGAAATTGACGATACTATTAGAGGAAAAAGACTAACTTTTAATCGTTAAACTTTATTTATATGAAAAACTTTATGAAATTACAAATCGTTTTATTTTCTACCTTACTATTTTTTTCGAGTTGTAACTC
>DATCTM010000144.1:0-48314 GCA_036567945.1 Vicingaceae bacterium | reverse complement strand
TTTAAATTAATGCAAGCGTGGACGCAAAAGAATAATTATGATGAAGAATTGTTGTTCTCGTATTTGGATTTATTAGCCATTAGTATTTGTGCAGATATTGTCCCGATAACAGAGGAAAATAGAATTTTTGTTTACTATGGATTAAAAGTACTTAATCAACTAAATCGACCGGGAATAAAGGCATTGGTGAATTTAACCAATAATAAAAAAGAATTTACCGTTTCGGATGTGGTTTTTTCTATTGCTCCGCGAATAAATGCAGCAGGAAGATTGAAAAGCGGGAACAAAGCCGTGGAATTGCTAGTGGCAGATAATGATGATGATGCCATAGATTATGGAAATGGAATCAATGAATTAAACACCGACAGAAAAGATATCGATACATCTATCACGCAACAAGCATTAGAAATTATTGAAAGCGACCAACGTTTTATCAAAAGAAAAACTACGGTAGTTTATAAAGAAGATTGGCATAAAGGTGTGGTGGGCATTGTGGCATCACGATTAATAGAAACACATTACAAGCCGACCATTGTGCTGACTCATTCTGATGGGAAAGTTACCGGATCAGCAAGGTCGGTAAGAGATTTTGATGTATATAATGCCATTGATGCTTGTAGTGATTTGTTAGAGCAATATGGTGGACACATGTATGCTGCCGGACTAACACTTTTACCTGAAAATGTACCCGCTTTTATTGAAAAATTTGAAAAAATTGTAAGCAGTACTATTGAAGACAATATGCTTATTCCAAAATTAGAAATAGATGCTCAACTGGAATTAGCTCAAATTACGCCTCGTTTTTACAGTGTGCTAAAACAATTTGCACCTTGCGGTCCGGAAAATATGCAACCTGTATTTATAAGCGAAAATTTGCTGACTACCGATAACATCAGAATTGTTGGTGAAAATCATTTAAAGTTAGAAGTTTACTCGCCTGAAGCACCAGATTATAAACTATCTTGCATCGCTTTTAAGTTTGCACATTTGTTTGAAGAACTTCAGCCCGGAGTATTGTTTAGTATGGTTTATACCATAGAAGAAAACGAATGGAACAACATTAAAACACTACAATTAAATGTGAAGGATATTCGATTGATGGGAGGATAAGATAATTAAGGTTATCTCAAAAGAGTAAGGGTACCTTTAAATATTTTGGTTGTTTCATTTCCATCTTCTATCAAACTTATAGTAAAGATATAAAAATAGGTACCTTCGGGTGCTTTTTCTCCTGCTTTTGTTCTTCCATTCCATTCTTCGGCAATTTGGTTAGACTCAAAAAGTAGTTGTCCCCATCTGTTAAATATTTTTTTATTTACAGCACTTAAACATCCTCCTGAAAAATTAAACCCATCATTAATTCCATCTTGATTTGGGGTAAATATATTAGGTATTATTAATGGTGAACTCCCTTCTACAACTACTATTACGGTATCACTATCAGAACAGCCATTGGTAGTACTTGAAACTACATAACTAGTTGTAACAATAGGTGAAGCAATAGGGTTTTGACAAGAAATACAACTTAAACCTGTTGAAGGACTCCACAAGTAGCTTACCCCTCCATTAGCATTTAATTGAACAGAACCACAAGCTTCAATAGTGGTGTCGTTTGAAGCTATAATTGAGGGAGATGGACTAACTATTAAGTTTGTAGTGACAACACTATCACAGCCTGCAATAGATTGAAGACTGTCAGTAAATACACCTGAATTATGTTGAAAGCTACCATTAAGAAAAACACTATCACCTTGACAAATAGCAACAGTAGTAGAATCGTTAAAAGTAGGATTAACAACAAGGTTAGTTATGATTAAACTATCGCAACTAAGTGTGGTGGAAAGAGAATCGGTGTATTGACCTGAAGAGTTTTGAAAGCTACCAGCAAGAAAAACACTATCACCAGAACAAATTGAAACAGTTTGAATATTTTGAAAAGAAGGGTTTACAGTTAAATTTAACGTCAAAATACTATCACAACCTGAAACTGTTTGCAAAGAATCAGAAAAAGTTCCAGAGGAACCATAAAAATTAGACCCAAATAAAATACTATCACCTTGGCAAATAGTAGAATTTTGAATAGAAGAAAACACTGGATTGACTATTAAGTTTGTAGTGACAACACTATCACACCCCAAAACAGATTGAAGACTGTCAGTAAATACCCCTGAATTATACTGAAAACTACCATTAAGAAAAATACTATCACCTTGACAGATAGCAACAGTAGTAGAATCATTAAAAGTAGGATTAACAACAAGGTTAGTAATGATTAAGCTATCACAACCAAATGTGGTGGAAAGAGAATCGGTGTATTGACCTGAAGAGTTTTGAAAATTACCAGCAAGAAAGATACTATCACCTTGGCAGATCGAGGCAGATTGAGTAGAACTATAACTAGGATTAACAGTAATTGATATTGTTATAGAATCTACACAATTAATATTATTGGTTATAATTAAGATAACATTATAATTACCAGCTCCATTATATAAGTGAGAAGGGTTTTGAATACCAATTAATGAATCTCCATCTCCAAAATACCATTGCCAATTTACTATGTTCCCAATACTATCTACAGATAAATCAGTAAAAAAAGTGCTGTCACCTAAACAAGTATTTGTAGCTGAGAAATTAGGCGAAAGGTTGCATGGAGAACTAGTTGTAACGGTATCGGCACATAAATAACTATCTGTAAAATTTATAGTATTTACTATAGTATTGGTGTTTACTAATGTATTTCCAGTTAACGTTTGAACCGCATAATTTATAGGTGAAAAAGTTAAAGAATTAACTGTTAATGTTACATTTTGTTCATTACAAAAGCTTTCTCCACATTCATTTGTTTTTACAATGTAGATATCTTCACTTCCAGTTCCAAAAGAAGTTGTTCCTCCGACAATTATTACTTCACCAGATGCTGTTATATCGATAGTTCTGCCCCACCATTCAATTTCTTCATTATTTATCCCTCCATAAGTTTTGCTCCAAATAACATTTCCTAAGGAATCTGTATTAATTAATAATAACTCATTATTATTTCCAAAACTACTTGTATATGCAGATATGATTAATTCTCCATTTGATTTTTCTTTTACCCCAACCCCAACATCGTTATTTGTTCCCCCATATGTTTTGGACCAAATAAAGTTTCCATTAGTATCTGTTTTTGTTATAAAAACATTTTGTTGTCCAAAAGATGTTTGAGTTGTCCATCCAATACTTATTAAGTTACCGTCACTAAGTAAAATTGTTTCTTTAAAATCTTCTTCAGTGCTAGGTAGTTGATATTCTTTACCCCATATATAATTACCATTATTGTCAGTTTTTATCATGTAACTATTTCTTATATCAGTTAAGTTTGTATTTCCTGATAATATAAAATTCCCACTAGGTAGTTCTATTATAGATGTTGAGTGTGATCTGCCATTTTCCCCGATACTCTTGTTTAAGATTAAATTTCCGGAAGATGATATTTTACAAAAATAAATATCACCATTACCAGTTCTAACACTCATAACTGAACCTGTAAAAATAAAATCACCATTCGGTGCTTCATAAACATCTCTGAAATAATCTCCAGATGAGCCTGTAACTCTTGTTTCCCACTGTACATTTCCTAAATTAGTTAACTTAAGAATATATGGATCTTGAGTTGCTCCAAAACTATTTGTTAAACCACAAACAATATAACCTCCATCATTTGTTTGCTTAATGATAATGCTATTTCCATCTTCATTAGATATTCCTCCATAAGTTTTTGTCCATTGTGAATTTCCATTTACATCCATTTTGATAATGAACCAATCTTTAGCACCAGCTCCAAAACTTGTTGTTTCTCCTACGATAATATATCCACCATCTGTAGTTTGCTGAACAGAATGAGCTCTTTCATTTCCTGTTCCACCAATCGCTTTTTGAAATGTACTCACAGAACCTTGCGTACATTGAGAAATTACATGGTTTGTAATTAATAATAAAATAAAGAAGAATATCTGTTTCATAAAAATGGAACAAATATACATTAAAAATTAGTTATAGAAATTCCGTTAAATACTTATACACCTCTAATATGGTTTGTTCTTCTTTGTACCTGTTTATTAGAAGAATAAATATTATATTATTTAACAATTTCTTAAACTAAACAAAGCCACAGATTCTATATGAGCAGTATGCGGAAACTGATCTACTAAACTGAATTTTTTTAATTCATAACCTTTCTCTTTAATTTCTAAAATATCTCTAGCTTGTGTAGCCGGATTGCAGCTTACATAAACGATGCGATTAGCTCCTAATTCTAATACTTTCTGTAAGGCTTTTTTTGCAATTCCTGCTCTTGGAGGGTCTAAAATTATAGTATCTATTTTTCCTGTGTATTCAGGATAATCAAATAAAAATTTATTGACATCGGCAGCATAAAAAGAAACGTTGGTTACGTTGTTTTTAGCAGCATTTTCCTTAGCGTTTTCAATAGCTTCGGCAACAATATCAACACCTATCACTTTAGCATTGGTTTTCGCTGCCATAATTTGACCAATAGTTCCTGTTCCGCAAAATAAATCCATGATGGTTTTATCTTTAAAATCAGCTTTACCTTCAATAGCATAACTTACCGCTTTTTGGTAAAGTAATTCTGCACATTTTGGGTTAGTTTGAAAAAAACTTTGCATACTTACTTCAAAAGACAATCCTAGTAAAGATTCTGTAATTACACTGTTACCATAAAGTACGGTTTCAACACCCAAACGAGATTGAGCATTATCCCCAATATCATCATTGGCAGTATGTATTATTCCTTCAATTCTATCAGAGAAAAGTTGGTTTAATAAAACTACAAAATCATCAAAATCAAACTTATCTAAGCCATCGCTAGAAGTAACTAGCTTAATAAGCAATTTACCTGTTTGGTAACTTTTTCGAACAACTAAAAACCTGAAAAAACCTTCTTTTTTAGGTGGATGCCAAGCGGGCAAACCTGATTTTTCACAAAATAGTCGAATTTCTCTAAGCTTATTTTCAAATTCAGCATCAAAAAGTCCGCTGTCTTTTTCTAAGTTTTCTACTATCCACCAAGTACCTCTTTTTTTGAAACCCAAGGCAAAACCGTCAAATTCTTCTTGTTTTTCTACATCAAAACCAATGGCGCTAAAAGAATATTCCATTTTGTTTCGGTAATGCCAATTTTCGGGAGAGCCAATATATTCATCAAATAACTCTTCTACATTAGGCAGTTTGGCTAATTTTTTATAGATATCAAAAACTTGTTCTTGTTTGTTTTTGTGTTGAATTTTAATAGGCAAAGTAGCATAAGGAGCTCCCGAAATTGCTTGGTAAGGAAGTGTAACTTCATCGGGAGATTTTTCTAACACCTCTACCAATTTACACTCTGCAAAACTACTTTTTCTTTTAACCACCCGAGCACGTACTTTTTGTCCTTTAATGGTGTTGGGAACAAACAACACATAATCGCCTTTTTCTGTAGCTATTTTAGCAATTCCTTTTCCGCCAAAAGCTACCGCAGATATTTCTAAATCAATTATCTGATTTCTTTTAATACTTTCCATTTTACTATTTTATAATTGATTTAAAAAACCCATAGTGTCAACACCATCAGCATAATCGCATAGTTGAGGTGATTGAGCTGCTCCAAAATTAACTGTTTCAAAAGTAAATTTTGTTTGACTAACTACACATTGTATTTCTTCTAATTTTGCTTGTATTTCTTTTTCTAATTGGGCTATTGAATCATAATATTCGTAGAAAATTACTCCAACCGGAGAGCTTAAACTGTTGTCTTCTTTAAGTAGTACAAAATTATTATCTAAAAGTTGTTCGCTATTTAGCAAATAGATGGCTTTGTGGTAATCGTAATTATTGGCGTATTTATTATTATTTACTACCTCCTGAAAATCAAAAATAGCTTCAAAAAATGGAGTAAAGTCATAATTTTTAGGAACGTACAACTTAGAAACATTTCGGCAACCCAATCCAAAATAATTAAAAATATCTTTCCCTAATTCAGCTAATTCTTCTTTACTTTCTTTTCCGTTAATTATAGCTATACTATTTCTGTTTTTTCTGATAATGGATGGATATTTTCCGAAATAATATTCAAAATAACGAGCAGAGTTATTGCTTCCTGTAGCTATAAAAGCATCAGCAGGAGTGTTTTTATTAAATTGTTCAGTAAAAATTATTCGTTCTTTAAATTCCGGGTCGATATGTATTAAAATATTCGCAATTTTTTTAATTAAGGTATTATCTGATGAAGCACATTTCCCGATAAAAACATTTCCGGAAATTAGTACACTTAAAAAATCGTGAAAACCCACCAAAGGAATATTTCCTGCCATTATTACTCCAATTTTTTTAGTTTTTTCTTCAGAAATAGAGTACGTATCAAGCCATTTTTTCAATTCATCATCTTTAAGCATAGTAGCAATTTCGCCAATAGCATTCCTAACATTTTCTTCTGTAAACCAGCCGTTTAAACTTTTTTGTCTTAAAATTAAATCATTAAAATCATCAAAGAATATTTCATTAAGCAATTGATTTTCTGAGTTTTTTTCTAGTGAATGAAACTGCTTGAGAAATTTTCCCAAAACAATAAAAGCAGCAATTCTAGTATCTAAATTCATTTAAGTTTCTGTATATTTGCATGCGAAATTACGAACATAAAAATTGATAACAAATGGCAATTATAATAACAGATGAATGTATTAATTGTGGGGCCTGTGAACCAGAGTGTCCTAACAATGCAATTTATGAAGGTGGTGATGAATGGAGAGTAAGTGATGGAACTGAAGTGAATGGGGATTATACGTTAATGAATGGAAGTTCTGTAAATGCTGATGAAGCTCAAGAACCGGTTAGTTTGGATTTTTATTACATTGTACCTGATAAATGTACAGAGTGTAAAGGTTTCCATGATGAGCCTCAATGTGCGGCAGTTTGTCCGGTTGATTGTTGTGTAGATGATGAAGATGTTAGAGAAACGGAAGAGGAATTGTTAGCGAAAAAAGACAGATTACACTTATAAAATTGTAAGTGGAACAATATTGGTAAATAAAAACCGTGTATAGTTGAGAAATTATGCACGGTTTTTTAATTTTATATTATGATAAATAACATTAAACTTACTTTACTAATTGTATTGTTTCCGTTTTTAGGAGTAACACAAGAATTGCCCGGTTTATTTAGTAGTGAAATAGATTCACTAAATAAATATGGTAAAGAAATTATAGAAAGCAGTACGGACGAACAAAAAGCAGCGGCTAATAACAAGTTTAAAGCTGTTTTAGAGGAAGTGTTAACCAACAATGCTTCGTTTGATGCGGACTTTAGTAAAGTAGAGAAAATTAGTGTGTTAAAAGCTCATCAACTAAAAATTTATAATTGGACCTTACCGCATACAGATGGCACTTATACTTACTTTGCCTTTACTCAGTTTAAAACAGCTGATGAAAAGGTGATAGTTACTGAGTTAGTAGATAAATCTGCGGAATTAGATAAGCTAGAAACCAAAACATTTACAGCAAATACATGGTTTGGAGCTTTGTATTATGAAATTATTCATGATAAGAAAATAGGGGAGGACTACTATACTGTTTTAGGTTGGGACGGAAATAATTTAATGACTAACAAAAAAGTGATAGATGTAATTGTAGTGGATAATAAAGGTAATATTAAATTAGGAGCTCCTATTTTTAAAATGGAAAAAAGAACACAACGCAGGGTAATTTTCGAATATTCAAAAAATGCTAGCATGTCGTTGAAATACCATCCAAAACAACAGCAGATTATTTTCGATTTTTTGGTTCCGGCTAGTTCAAGAGTAAAAGGAATTTACGAATATTATGGTCCGGCATTAGATACTTTTGATGCGTTAACCCTTAATAAAAATAAATGGACGTATGAAAAAGATGTGAAAATCCAACTGGATAAATCAGCGAAAGATAAAAACTGGAATGACCCATTAAAATAAAAAAAGCAGCTAAATTTTAGCTGCTTTTTTTACTTGTTGTTTTGTTTGAATTAGTGAGCGTGTCCGTGGTCAAGCTCTTCAGCTGTAGCAACTCTCATTTCAATTACTTTACCTGTAAAATGTAAATCTTGGTCTGCCAATGGATGATTAACATCAACTGTAATAGTTGCATCATTAATAGATACTACTTTTGCAGGAACTACATTTCCATTTTGATCTTGTAGTGGTAAAACGTTATCTACAACTACTTCAGGAACTAATTGTCCATCTTTTTTAAAGATATCTTGAGGTAACTCAATAATAGCTTCATCTGTTCTTGAACCATAAGCATTTTCTGCTTTAATTCCGAAAGAAAACTCATCTCCTTCTTTTAGATTAACAATATTATTCTCAAAATCAGGAATCATTTGACCGGCACCTGATAAAAATTTTAAAGGTTCTTTACCTTCTGTCGATTCGATTAACTCGCCTTCTGCAGAACCTCTATATAAGTTATAAGAAACTGCAATTACTTTGTTTGTACTCATTAAATTTTATTTTTTTGATTTATACAAAGTTACTCCTAATAATTTGGGTGACCAAATTTTAGGTGGGAAACCCACTTTTTAAGGAATTAAATTTTTGTTTATGCTCAATTTTCAGTTGAAGGATTCAATTCATAATACCTCATTGTTTTTCCGTTGCGTAGGTTGGTTTTCTTAAAAACAAATCCACAACTTTCAAATAAGCGAATGCTAGAGGAGTTACTTTCTAAAATTTCTGAAAAAATGGTTGAAATAGCCAATTTGTTGAAACAAAAATTGCTTAATAAACACAATGCTTCTTTTGCGTATCCTTTCCTTCTGTGTTGCTTTTCTCCTATAAGTATGCCTACGCCAATTTTTTTCTCTTCGGCATTAAAATCAAACAAATCTATACAGCCAATAGTGTTTTCTTCTGTTTCTAAACAAATCATAAATCGGGTTTGTCCATGGGTTTCTATTTGCTGTTTGGAAGCTACAAAAAAAGCTATTTCCTCTCTGGTAAACATGGTTTCAGTACTGCTAACTTCCCAGTTTTCAGTATCATTTTCCCATTCTAACAATTTTTCTACATCTATTGGAAGTACAGCACGCAGAAATATTTTTTTACCAACTAACATATCCCATTTACTCTGTTTAATGCTTTTATAGATTGTTGTATATCGTTTTGATTATAGGTTTGCAAATAAAAGGTATTTTCTTGAAGATTTCTTTCTAAGTTTAAATGAAAAATGTGCTGAACAATATTTTTTTGATAGAGTAGTGGAATTAAATCAAAAATATAATTTACTTTATCCATTTGTATATCAAAAAGTTGCCTAAAAGCTGTTTTGATAGGAGAGAGGCAACTGTTTTCTTGAGAAACATTATTGAATTTTTTCATAGCTTCCACTAAAGTAGTTTCAATTTCAGTTGCTGAAAAATTGGGTTTGTTTAACTCTATAAATAAGGTTTTGGTATATTTTTTCTTTACAGCAGAAATAAAAGTAACAGCATCAGTTCCTAAGTTGGGACCGACTAACGTAATATCGTACACTTTACCATTAAAAATAAGTCCGATATGTGGAGGAATTCGGGTAGCACGAAACAAAAACAGAAAAAATTTATCATCAATTCCTGTTTCGGGCAATTTTTCATTTACAATTATTGGGAAAAAATGACTATTCATATTAAAAATCGAAATGAATTTTAAGGTTTAACTGACGAGAAGTTAAGAAATTGGGAACAGCATAATTTCTTCCGGTAACATCTTCTATCCAAACATAAGAAATTACATTGTTTATTTGTAATAAATTGAATACCTCTAAACTTACCCAAATGTTGTTAAAGGTGTTGATAGGATTTTTGCCTTTCAGTTGTTTTTCAGCAGATTTAGCATGGTAAGAAAATCCCAAATCAACTCTTCGGTAAGGAGGAATACGTAAAGTAGCTTCATATCTGTTTCTAGATTGTGGAGGACCAAAAGGTAATCCTGTAGCGTAATGTAACGAAATATTCATTTTAAAACTAGGTAGTTTTGGGATATAATCTTGAAAAAATAAGCTAAAGCTAAAACGTTGGTCGGTAGGACGAGGAATATAGCCGGGTTCAACTCTTTTGGTTTCTACGGGAGTATCATTTTCAGTATAACCATAAATAATTTCTTCTCCATCGCTATTGATGTCAACAAAATAAAAGTCATCTACCAAATCTTCTGCAGTTTTCATAACCGACATGCTGAACCAAGATTCAACTCCTTTCACAAATTCACCATTAATTTTAAAATCTACACCTGTGGCATAAGCATTAGCATTGTTGGTAGCAAAATAGCGAATTCTAACATTATCTATCTGATAAGGAATAACGTTTTTCATGTGCTTGTAATATACTTCTGTGGTTAATTTAAAAGGTCTTTCCCACGCCTTAAAGTTGTAATCGGAAGCCAATACCGCTTGGTAGGAAGCTTGAGATTTTATATCAGGATTAACAATTCCATCTAAATCTCTCATTTCTCTGTAGAAAGGCGGTTGGTAATAAACCCCTCCGGAAAGTCTGAAGAGAAAATCTTTTTTCCAATTCGGTTTTATAGAAAACCCTGCTCTCGGACTAAATAAAAATTCATTATTAAAATCCCAATAAGCTACTCTGCCACCAAGTGTAAACGTGTATCCAACAGTATCTTTTTCCCATTGCCACGAGCGTTGTAAATAGGCATTGTATCTATTGCTATTTAAAGAAATATCTGTTTTTAATACTTCTCTAAGTTCCAACAATTGTTCGCCCTGAGCAGCAGGGTTGGTGTAACCTATAGAATCTTGTGGACGAGGAGTGAAATATCCTGCAGAATCAACAAAAGCCCATTCGCTCAATTTGTCGGTAATCATTTCTCGTTGGTATTTAACTCCCCAAAAAGTGGTGTGGCGTTGCTTTACAATTTTCCCTTTGTGTTCTAAGTTCAGCACTGCTGCATCAAGTCTGTTTCTGGCATGGTCGAAAAAAGTGCCAACACCTCTATCGAATTTAACTTCACCAAAATTGTCGCTTCCTAAATCTCTTTCTAGCTCACTAATTCTGTAAGCACCCTCAATATCAAGAGATTCATCTTCTAAAGAGCTAAAGGCAGAGGTGATAAATTTTAATTCAATGTTTTCTTTAGGTCTAAAGGTGTTAGAAATTGCTCCAAAATAGGTTTGGAATTGGTCTATTTCCTGACCATCAAAAAATACAGAAAGTTGCAAGGCTTCGTTTATTGTTCCAAATTCTGTTTGTCTGTTTTGAGGAATAAAATTATATCTGTTGAGGGCTACATTTCCTAAAAAACCAATTTCCCATTTTTCAGAAATATCATAAGTTAAATAGGTTTGTATATCCATAAAAATGGGGCGATATTCTCCATCTGTATCTAAGCTTTGTAATACGTATTGGTTACTTCTAAAACGGGCTCCGGTAATGTGAGTAAATCGGTGGTTTTTGCTAGCCCCTTCAACATGCAGTTCGGCACCTTGCAGACTAAGTGTTCCTGAACCGGCAAATTCATCAGGTTCTTTATAATGCACATCAAGTACAGAAGACATTTTATCACCATATTTAGCTTCAAATCCTCCTGCTGAAAACGATACATTGTCTACCATGTTGGAGTTGATAAAGCTCAATCCTTCTTGTCGTCCCGAGCGGATTAAAAAAGGACGATAGACTTCAATATCATTCACATAGACCAGGTTTTCGTCAAAATTACCACCTCTTACTGAGTATTGAGAACTCAATTCGTTGTTGGAGTTAACTCCCGGAAAGGTTTTTAAAATTGCTTCGAAAGAGCCTGAAGGATTGGCGAGTGAGTTGAGTAAATTAGGGTCTATTTTTTTCATCGTGGTAGAACGATTACCTTCTTCACTTACTTCAAAACCACCAATGTTTACTACATCAATTTCCATTGTTGGAGAAAATTCTTCTACCTGATTAGGAGCAAGGTTAAACGATTTTTTTATGGTTTTAAAGCCAACATAAGTAATACCGATAGTCACATTTTTATTAGCCGGAATATTAAGAGAAAAACTTCCGTCAGGAGATGATTTAACACCTTTACTACTTCCGATTATTGATATAGAAGCATTCTCAAGAGGCTCGTTATTAGCATTTTTCAGCTTACCCGAAACGGTTGCAGTTTGCGAAACTCCAACGGCAGGAATTGTCAACAATAAAAAAATATATATAAGATGTTTAAAACTCAATTTATTCCTTTGCTTATGCTTTTTTTTAAGAAAGCAAAACTACATAAAAAACTACAATGCCAATTAACTGTTTATTGGGTTGCTTATTGTGCTTGTTAGTATGAAAATTTAAGGTTTAAACTGAAAAATACCATTTCCACCACCATCAAATTTGCTTTACAAAATCTAAAAAGACTTTTTTATGAAGCTCAAGGTCTAAATCGGGAGATACAGATACTCGGGCAATATAATCTTTGTCGTCTTCTTTGGTGGTACCTTGAGTAGATGTTGCAGGTATAGTCCAATAACAACCTTTTAGCTGACCATAACTCACACAGTATTTGCTTTCGTTGGGAATTTCACTAATCATCATGTCGATTAGTTTTTGATTTAACGCTCTTTTATACGCTTCTCTTTCTTCATCCGTATTGCCTTTGGTAGGAAGATCTAATGAAAAAACAGATGGAGTAAATCCTTCTTTGGCTAATGCTTCTGAAACAAAGTTAATTTTTGCAGTTGGCAAAGTTTCTTTAATAAAGTTGATTAACTCGCGTGTGTTTTTATAAGCATCTTTAATACGTTGATTCATGGAAGGAATTTGGTTGGCTAAAACCTCCACTTGAAGTGCTGTTGCTTCATTGTCACAAAGTATGAGATGTTTTTCTATTTTATCCAACAAGGTTTCTGCTTTTTTGTTGGCTACACAATAACCGGCAGTACATTTCCCTCCACTTGGAAATTTAGAACCACTAACATAAGAAATGGACCTGATGGTAGAGAGTATTCCACCTTCAGCTAAGAATTGTACATTCGGGCAAAAAGTTTGGTCTAAAATAAAAACAGGGTCGATAGCCACATTGCCTGTAGCAGTTTTACGTGGTTGACTTAACACGTCTCTTAATTTTAAAAGATCGGGCACTTCAACTCTTGGGTTGGTAGGGATTTCCGCAATAATTAAAGGAACAGCATCTGCTGTTGCGGCTTGTTCCAACACAATATTGGTGCTTTCAACCATATTGTGGTTACCATCAACGGGTAAATCTACCACTTCAACATTGTTTAAGCAAGCAGCAACTCTTCTGGCTTGGTCGTTGGTGCCACCATAACAATTTGGAGGAACAACAATTTGGATTGCCTTTCCCGGGTGTTTTTCAAGTGCATCATCAATCAGTCCCATCATAATGGCGTATTGAATAGACAGTCCGGAAGAACCCAATAGTGCATTTTTACTAGTTCCAGTAATTTTTTTAATGGAAGCGATAACACTTGCTTTGTTGGTTTCAAGATTATTTTCTTCAGTGGTAGCAGATTCTCCTATTAATTGTTGTAAGGCAGAAAAGCAATTGGCTGGTGTCATGGCAATGGTTTCTCTTCTTCTTACATGCTGAATTTCTGAGATGTAATTTTCGTTTTGCTTACCATTTACCAATAAAATACTTCCCCATTGAGGATGAATACTGATAAAAAAGTCAATGTTAGGGTGGAGATCAATTTTACCCATTTCTTTTTGCTGTGAAATGAAAATGGTACTTCCGTTAAATTCAGGAATTTCTGTAGCGTTATTTACCTGCTTTAATTCAAATTGATAGCCATAAATACGCTTTAGTGTTTCAGCATCAAAATAAGCAGGTAACTCACCGGTGTAAATAAGTTGAGTGTTCTTCTTTTCGAATAAATTTTTTCTTAGCACCGCTAAAACAGGAATTGTTCTAGATGAAAAACTGATGACATTTGCTGCTTGTAAACCATTTTGTTTAGCAATCGCCCATTCTAATACAGAAGATAAGGGGTGACCTAATCGGATATAATCGTAAGCAGTAGGTAATTTACTTAATGCAGTTGTTTCTGCATTATGGTTGGCAAATAGCTTTTCAAATTCTTCTAAGAATTCCGTTTTAGCCAATTTTTCATCATAAATGTCTAGTCGATGGGTGGTTAGCTTTAGCCAGTCTGCTGGCAAGTTAGCTACTACTTCTTTAATGTAATGGAGTGTGTTATTGTTTTGCATAAGTTGTTTTTGGATGAACGAAATTATACAAATTTTTACGGATTAAAAACAAGTTTGCGGAATAGGCTTAGGTTGTTTTTTATTTTTTTATTATAACCAGAATTTAATCAGCTGATTAACATAAGCATGTTTAAAAAAATGCTAAAAAACACAACAAAATACCTATCTTAGCGTAGTAGTTTTATGCATATGAACGGACAAACATTTTTCTCACTTATTCTTGGAGTATTTATCCATGTTGGGCTGCTGGCTCAACCTACTTTTTTCGATCATCAAATTGTTGAAGCTGTTGGCTTTAAGAATTTGGATAATACTTCTTTTAATAATTATCGTTTTATACAAAATAAATCCTTGTATGATGAGAAATGGGATACCTTGGCTCAACCTACTTTTTGGAGAACATTAATGAGAATGGATGAAGATTCTGCTTTGTTGAACATTGGTGCTAGCAGACAAATAATAACTAAAGTAGCTGTTAAAGAGTGGAGTGCACTTCAGGAAGAACGTAAGAATGCTATTAGAGATAGTATTAGAACTCACTACGGTTTATCAGCTGATGCACGTATTTTTCTTACTTCGGGGAAGAAAGCTTTTTATGATTTTCAACGAGTGTTGCCTTCTATAGAAAAAGGTATTGATGTGTTCAAGAGAAATGGGGTAGATCCGTTTTATGCTCAAACCATTTTGTTGATAGAAAGTCCGAATAAGTTGCAAAAATCTTCTGTTGGTGCTTATGGTTCTTTTCAGTTGATGAAAAATGTTGCTATTCAGATGGGGTTAAAAGTGAATGGATATGTTGATGAACGTGAGGATTTTGACAAATCTGCTTGGGCGGCTTCTCAATTAATTAAAACCATTTGTATTCCTGAAACCAATAAAATGTTGACAGAAAGAAACATTGCCATTAGTGAGAACGAGATTTGGTATAAGTTGTTGGTGTTGCATGTTTATCATGCCGGAGCAGGTAATGTAAAAAAAGCTCTTGAAGTAATTAATCCAACCGAAGGAAGTATGGAATTGATTACTACTTTGTGGCAAACCGAAGCCGGTCAGTTTAGAAATGCTTCTCAAAATTATAGTCAGTTGGCATTGGCTTCTTTATTAGAGCTAGACGCTTTAATCTATAGAAGTTGTGATTTTATTTATCCTTGTGTAGTAGATAACAACAACGAATCGGACGAAATGAATTAAAAGAGAAATCTTCTCTACTTACCTGAAAATCACTTTATTTCCATTCTAGCGTATTGAAAATCTGTTCAATATCTTTTTTTATGAAAGTTAAGACAGGTTGTATAGAATCTTGATTGGGAACATTATTAAAATATAAAGAACCTCTTATAAAATGATTGTTACTATCCGTTAGGTGGAACTGGTAAGAAGAAGCAGTATTTCCTTCAATTTCATAAACTAAGCCATAAACTTTTCTCTCGGGAAAAGAAATGGTATTTTGTTCAATATCAAATGCTTTTACGGTATGTTTAAAAGCTAATGTTCTGGAGTCTTCTAAATAATCATTTATATTGTTGTTTACAGGTTTATAACTCATGTAAATACTTGCATTTAAACCATTAAAATTGATGTCGAACCAACAAGGGGTTTCTGTTTGGTTTGGATTACGGGTTATGTTGGCATAAACAGGAATTTCAAACTGAAAAGGACATTCTAAAGTGGTAGTTTGGTATTTTTTTTGGGGTAAGTCTATTCTGAAATAACCGGTAGGTTTTGGTGTATAATTATCCGATTCACAGCTTCCAAATAAAATCGTTATCAAAAGAAGTAATGTTGTGTTTTTCATTTCTAGTATCCAAATTTGTTATTTTAATTATAATTTACACATCCACACATCTAATCATTTACACATTAACTTCACCTTTAAAAACCATTTTAGCAGGGCCAATCAACCAAATGTCAATAAACTTATTGTTGTCTCTTTTAAAAGCTACTTTTAATTGACCACCTTCTGTTTCTACATTAATTTTTGAAGCTCCCAAGTTGTTTTTATGAGCAACACTTAGTGCAGCAGCAGTAACTCCAGTTCCGCAAGATAGAGTTTCATTTTCCACACCTCTTTCGTAAGTTCTAATTCTTAGTGTATTATTGTTTTCCTGACAAATAAAGTTTACATTGGTTCCTTCGGTTTTAAATCTTTCTGAATATCTTATTTCAGCACCTTTTAGTGGTACATCAATTTTATCGATTTCGTTAGTTTCTACAATATAATGAGGTGATCCGGTATTGATAAAATAGTAATCTGCCCCTTTTTCTATTGTTTCAACATCATGCATTTTTAGGCTTACTTCATTGTTTTTATTTATCCATGCTTCATGCTCTCCATCTGTAGAAAGGAAAAATGCTTGATCCTCAATAATTCCTAAGAACTTGGCAAAAGCAACCGCACATCTGCTTCCATTTCCGCAAAAGCTCTGAGAGCCATCGGCATTAAAATAAATCATGTTAAAATCTAACTCATCGTGGTTTTCAATTAAAATGAGTCCATCTGCTCCAATACCAAATTTTCGGTTGCACAACTGTTGAACAAGAGCAATATTTTCTTTGTCGAATGGATGATTTCTGTTATCTATCATCACAAAATCGTTGCCTGTGCCTTGGTATTTATAAAAAGTAATGGTTTTCAATTTACTAATAAAGATTTGATGGTTGTTGATGTAAAGTTCAAAGTTAGTCCAATTTATATCGTCTGGAAGACTTTTTTTCTGAAAGTTTTCTTTTTTCGTTTAGCCGTTGTTCTTTGGATGCTTTAGAGGGTTTGGTTTTCTTTCTGGCAACTTTTGGGGTTAATGCTTTTTCTATTAAGGTTAAAAAACGTTCAATTGCTATTTCTTTGTTTTTTAGCTGACTTCTGGTAGTATCAGCTTGTAGTCTGAATATTCCAAGATTGTTAATTCTGTTTTTAAGTTTATCTAAAACGAGTTGTTTTTGTTCATCCGAAAGTATTTTCGAATTTTCTACATCAAATAACAGCTCTACTTTTGTGGAAACTTTATTCACATTCTGCCCGCCTGCACCGCCACTTCTGCTAGTGGTAAATGTAAGTTCTTTTATGAGTGCTGTCTTGTCCATTATTAGTTTTCTACCTCTAGCTTAAAACCAACACCATGAATATTGGTAATGGTTATTTTTTTATCATCACTAAGGTATTTTCTTAATTTAGAAATAAATACATCCATGCTTCTGCCACTAAAATAATCATCATTTCCCCAAATGTTTTTTAATATCATTTCTCTGGGAGCAATATCATTTTTGTGTTTACATAAATAGCTCAGTATTTTAGTTTCTTTTTTGGTTAGGCTTCTTTCGCTATTTTTATGTTTAAGTAATTGATTTTTAACATCTAGTTCATAATCACCAATGTTATAGTTGTTTACTTCATTATTTTCTTCTTTACTAAGTAAATTAGAGCGTCTTAAAACAGCTTCTAATCTTAAAACAAATTCTTGAAAATCGAATGGTTTGGTAATATAATCATCTGCACCAATAGTAAAACCTCTAACTTTATCAGGTTGTAACGATTTGGCGGTTAGAAAAATAATAGGAATTTCAGGGTTAATATCTCTGATGGTCTCAGCAACTTCAAAACCACCTTTTTTAGGCATCATCACATCTAAAATACAAGCGTCAAAGTTGTTGTTTACAAAGGTTTTTAGTGCTTGTTCACCATCAATACAAAGTGTAACTTCATATCCCATTGCTTTAAGATTGTCTTGAACAACAAAACCTAAATTGGTATCATCTTCAGCTAATAAAATGTGTAGTTTTTTACTATTTCCCATACTATTCTATTTATTGTTTTCTTTAAGTGGCAATTTAATAATAAATGTAGAACCTTCATTCTTTTTACTAACTAATCGTACACTTCCGTTGTAGAATTCCACAATGGTTTTTACATAATTTAACCCTAAACCAAATCCTTTGATATTATGTACATTTCCTGTTGGTTCTCTATAAAATTTTTCAAAAATATGTTTTTGTGCTTCTTCAGAAATACCTACACCATTATCTCTCACACTTATTTCTATTCCATTTTTGTATGGAGAAGTACTTATTGTTATGGTAGGCTTTTCAGGTGAATATTTTATAGCATTATCAATAAGGTTATACAAAATATTAGAAATATGTACTTTATCACCATGGAAAATATGTTCAGGAGCTTTTAATTGAGCTGTAATTTGTCCACCTTGCTGATTAACAAGTAACTCAAAGCTTTTTATAGAGTTTTTTATTAATTCATGCAAATCTATCGGTTCATTTTCAAGCTTAAGTTTGTCTCTTTCAATAGTAGCTAGTTGAAGCACCTTATCTACTTGGTTTTTCAATCTATTGTTTTCGTCTTGAATAATTTTAGCATAACTTTTTAAGCGTTCAGGTTGTTTGGTAATATCAGGATTAAGTAATACCTCTGCCGATAGTGATATAGTAGAAATAGGGGTTTTAAATTCGTGTGTAATATTATTGATAAAATCGTTTTTAATTTCGGACAATCGTTTTTGTTTGAGTATGATGTTAATAGTATAAGAAAAGAAAATAATAATGATTAAAATTATAGACGAACTAAATATCCAAATGCCCATTTTATTTAGGATGTAGGCATTTTTGGTTGGAAAATAAACGCCAAAATAATGTCCATCTTTATCCCATTTTATATTTGATGAAGCAACCTGGAGTTCATCTTTTTCAGCATTTTGTACCGAAATGTAATTACCAAAAACAATAGAATCGGTAAAACAATCATAAATTACATATTCAAAATCTAAGGTAAGGTTTCGATTGGTGAAATGTTTTTTTAATAAGGTTTCTAAAAGATAAGGATGAACCGTATCATTTATTACGGCAGTAAAATAATTAGAACTTATTTGTTTTACGGGGTTAATTAAATCAGATTCATCTTTATTGATATTTAATAATTCACGTGTTACATTGGTTAGGGCAATATGTACCCTGTCGTTAAATTGTTTTTCTTCTAAATTATAAGCATTTTTTACCCAAAATATTTGTGTAGCAATCATTCCTATTAAAGAAACAACAGCAAAAACAATTATAATTTGGATGGTTTTTCTATTCATTTATAGGGTTAATTATTTCTAGTGGTTGTTTAATAAGGATAAAAGTAAGAAAAATCGTTACTATGTGCTAAAATTTAAAATCATTAAAGATGAAAAATGTACTTTTGTGGTATAAAATTAAGTTGAAAATTATAAAAAAATATATAATATGAAAGCATACGTATTTCCGGGACAAGGTTCTCAATTTGTAGGAATGGGTAAAGATTTATACGAAAATTCAGCATTAGCAAAAGAAATGTTTGATAGAGCAAACGAAGTGCTAGGTTTTAACATTACTGATATCATGTTTAATGGAACTGATGAAGATTTGAAACAAACAAAGGTAACTCAACCGGCTATATTTTTACATTCGGTTATTTTAGCCAAAACGATGGGTGATGCTTTTCAGCCAGATATGGTTGCCGGACATTCTTTAGGAGAATTTTCTGCTTTAGTGGCAGCCGGAGCACTTTCTTTTGAAGATGGATTGAAATTGGTTTTAGCCAGAGCTTTAGCCATGCAAAAAGCTTGTGAAAAAGAACCATCTACTATGGCAGCTATTTTAAATTTAGATGATGATGTTGTAGAGAAAATTTGTAACGAAATTGATGGAGTTGTTGTTCCTGCAAACTATAATTGCCCAGGACAGTTAGTAATTTCAGGAAGTGTGGAAGCAGTACAAACAGCTTGTGAAAAACTAACAGAAGCTGGAGCAAGAAGAGCATTGATTTTACCTGTTGGAGGAGCTTTTCATTCTCCGCTTATGGAACCTGCAAGAGAAGAGCTAGCAGCAGCAATAAATAGCACGAATATTAATTCACCAATTTGTCCTATTTATCAGAATGTGAATGCTCTGCCAATGACAGATTCGGAACAAATTAAAGCTAATTTAATAGCACAACTTACTGCTCCTGTAAAATGGACACAAACTATGCAAAACATGTTGCAAGATGGTGCTTCATCTGTTATAGAAGTTGGTCCGGGAAAAGTATTACAAGGCTTATTTAAAAAAGTAAACAGAGAAATAGAAACTCAAAGTGCTTAAACTAATATACATTTAAAATTACTCAACTATGAAACTTATATTATTTTCAATAGTATTGTTAGGGTTAGGAATTGCAGGGATTGCAGTTAAAATTCTTTTGAAAAAAAACGGCAAATTTTCAGGAACTTGTGCCAGTAACAGTCCTTTTTTAAACAAAGAAGGAGAGGCTTGTGGTTTTTGTGGTGCTTTACCGGAAGAACAATGTAAAAAAGAAGAAGAAAAAAACTAACAGTTTTTTATTGAAACTAGTTAGAGATGTTTCAATTCTTGTAGTACAAAAAAGAGAGGCTTACCATTATGGTAAGCCTCTCTTTTAGTTTTAGGTTTAAATAGAAAGTATTTTAAGGTTTAATAAATTTTGACGAATAGTTAAAACTATCATTGGTTATTCTGATAAAGTAAACGCCTTTGGAAGCATTATTTAGGTTAAGTTTTTCAATTTGATTGTCGCTACCAACAGTAATGGTTTTGTCTACTATCACTTGTCCTAGGGCATTCATTACAGTAGCATTGTAATTTCCTGTAGGGATTTTTTTAATTCTTACTTCAAGTTCGTTTTGAGTAGCATTGTAGAAAGCGTTAATACCATTATTTTGTTGTAACTCATCAATATCAGTACAACTGTTTACTGTTGCAGTTACAGGTTCTCTACCGCTAATACAATCAGGGGATTTCACTTTCCAATTGTAGAAGAAATAATAATGAGATAAACCACCATTAGTTCCAGCAGTACTTCTTGTTACTGAACCCATTCCGTTTAAGGTATAAGGATAATTAACACCTCCATCATTTCTGTAAAGGTTAATAGCAGAACCATTAGCAAGTCTTAATTGGTAATCTGTTCCAGGCATTACATTAAAGTTTAAAGGTACAGTAAATTGTCCTGTAGGAATATTTACTGTAGTTGTTGCAATAAGTACATTACTGCTGTTTCTCAACTCTATTGTTCTGTTTCCGGCAGTACTTGAATATACATCTACTTCAATAATTTCCATTGGAGCATAAACATCAAACAATAAATGTTGTTGTGTATTAAAATTAGCTCCACCACCTGAGTTATTTGGTTTTCCCATAGTTAGAGTAGGAGAGATAATGGCATCTTCAACATAATAGGTTGTAGTTGTAGTTAATACAGGAGTTGTATAACTTGTACCAGTGTTAATAATTGTTCCTCCGGTAGCAACATTATACCAATTTAATGTTCCATTTCCTGATGCAGAAAGGTTGGCAACAGTATTTTCACAAATAGCATCACCTACTACAGACGGGTTTGAAGGCATATTAACATTTATATAGTTGGTTTTGGTCTCAACATGATTACCAATAGCGTTTGTAGCAGTTAACTGAACAGTATAAGTTCCACTACTAGTATAAGTATGCGAAGGGTGCTGAAGGGTTGAATTATTTCCATCACCAAAATCCCATAACCAACTAGTTGGGCCGTTAGTTGACATATCTGTAAATTGAATTTCTCCTGTACAAGTACTATCAATATTTGATGTGAAATCAGCAACGGGAGCAACGTTTGATAGGTTACAAGACCAACTTATTTCAAATCCTGCATCTTCAACTCCACCATCAGAGGAAAACTCTATGGTTATAGAACCTCCTGTAGAGGCTATTGTTGTTGGTACATTGTTGTTGCAATATGTTCCAATTAAAGTAGCACTTGTGTTTATTCCATCATAAACATTTAAATAATCATAATTACAAGTAGTTCCTTGTCCTGCTTCAATATCAAAACTGGTAAAGTTAAGTGTTACATCAGCAGCTCCAGTTGGAGAAATAGTAATTACTGAAGTTTCATTAGCTCCATAATTACCATTTGGCCCACCGCTATCGAAAATAGTTCCTGTACATGCTGTTTGCGTAGCAGCAGAACCATTTGCAGGCATGGTGATGATACAAGGTAAATTGTTATCAATAGTAATGTAAGCATTTTTTACAACAGTATCTTTTCCGCAAGAAGCTCCTCCATCTGCAATTAGCGTAACGTTGTAAGTTCCGTTAGCTGTGTAAGTGTGTGTTGGGTTAATTTGTGTGCTAGTATTTCCGTCACCAAAACTCCATTGAAAAGTATTACCATTAGTACTAGTGTTGTTAAAAGTAACAGTAAAAGGAGCGACACACGAGCTAGTTATTGAAGCATTAAAATCACTTACCGTAAATGGAGAGTATGGTCCACCAACTCCAACAGCATACCAAGCATTTGTTGTAGATGCTACTTCAGGAGAACAACCACCATATAAATCAACGGCAGATTGAATAGCATAAAAACGAGCATCTGCATAACCGGATGAAGTTGTTAAATAAACTATTAAGTTTCTATAAGCTATTTTCCCGGCTTTTGTTAATCCTAATCCGGTAACATTATAGCTGTCATTATTGTCATTTGTTCCAGATCCGCCTATGGTTAGTAAATAATACCAATGATTTTGTACACCACTGTTAGTATGTACACCACCATTGTCACCACCTGTAAGAGAAGCCCAGTTTTGACCAAAATAAGTGTCCGGATCACCTTCAGCTTTTGGGTTTTGCATGTTTCTAATAACAATTCCTAAATCTTCACCCACTTGCCAACTGTTTTGAGTTGGACGTGCGTATCTTTCAATACTGTTTCCAAATATATCACTAAAAGATTCGTTTAATGCACCTGATTCTGCTTGGTAAACTAAGTTAGCAGTAAAGTTGGTAAGTCCATGAGTGATTTCGTGTCCGGCAATATCAATAGCAGTTAATGGAGTTGTATTGTTATTTCCATCACCGTAAGTCATTCGTTGTCCATCCCAAAAAGCATTAAAAAAGTTGTTGTCGTAATGAACATAACTGTTCAGTTGAAAACCATTATTATCAATACTGTTTCTTCCATGTTCAAGAAAAAAATAATCATATGTCATTTCTGCACCCCAGTGAGCATCAGTAGCATAAACATCAACAGCTGGATTAAATGTTGTCCAGTTTGCTGTAGCATTTGTAAAATCAGTATTAGAATATGTTGTAGTATTGTTACAATTAAATGTTCTAATTCCATTTCCTCTTCCTGTTTCTCTTAATCTATAGCTGGTGCCTGTAAAATCAGAAGTCATGGTTTTTGTTCCGCTATATCCTGTAGCAGCAGTGCCAACAACATCAGCATCGTGTAATTTGCTTTCTTCCCAAAGAACAGTTCCATTGGTAGCATCAATATAAATTTCTCTTCTGCTTAAAGGTTTTTGAGCATAAACATTAAAAACATAAGCCAATTTAAGTGTATTGGCAACATTTCCACCTTCATTAATAAAAACCAATTCTCCTTTTGGGTAATAAGTTGCGTTTGGATCATTTTGCTCCCATTTTAAATGGTTTTCTGCTTCAGCAATTTCCCATTTATATAAATCGGCATTAATGTGATTAAGGGCTTTGTATAAAGCAGTACTTTCTGCTATTGATTTTTTTGATGGTGCATTGGTATTATCAAACAATTCTCCATTCATTGAGTAGATAAGTCCATTTTTAGTATGAGCAATAAACATTGCTAATTTTACTGGAATTCCATTAATAGTTTGTTGGTATCTGTAGTGAGTATAACCTAAGTCATCTTGATAAGTGTTTAACAATTTTAAACCATAATTGTCATCGGTTTTATAATATTGTCGTAACCAATTTTCAAGTTTTGCTAAAGGAAGTTCTTTTCCGTTTACAAATTGAACATAATTAGGAATCGTAGTAAAATTTTTAACTCTGACTAAGTTGGAGTTTGCTGCAAGTTGGTGGGCTTCATTTCCAAAGAAGATATTAGCGTCACCGCTAGCAAAAGCTGATGAAAAAGTGATGACAACAGCTATTAAAATAGATAAGATTTTTTGCATGGATAGAGTTTTTAGTAATTATCGGTCATAAAATTAACAATAATTCACACAAAAAATTAGTGGAAATACTTAAACTCTTGGAATCTTAAAAAGAAGAATTTTGGATTAAAAACTTACTTTTTCGCCATTCAAAATAACCGTTTCAACCGGATTAGAACCAAAAGCGTAAGGTATATGGTGGAAAGAAGGAATTGCTTTGGTGATAATAAGGTTAGCTTTTTTGCCAACAGCTATACTTCCAAGCTCATTACTTAAATTCATAGCATAAGCTCCGTTTATGGTAGCTGCATTTATTGCTTCCTCGGGAGTCATTCTTAATTTTATACAAGCCAATGAAAGCACAAAAGGCATGTTTCCTGAAGGGGTTGATCCGGGATTGTAATCTGTAGCTAAACAAACAGGAAGATTGTTATTAATAAGTTCTCTTGCAGGAGCATAAGGTATATTTAAAAAGAAAGAACATGAGGGAAGTAACGTGGGCATAGTGGATGAATTGGCTAGATCTTTAATGTCTTGCTCTGTCATTACTTCTAAATGATCAACAGATAAAGCATTGTTTTTAACTCCCACCTGAATTCCACCAATAGAGTTAAACTGATTGACATGTATTTTTGGAGTTAAGCCTTGTTTTATTCCTACCTGAATAATTCGTTCAGTTTCTTCGGGAGTGAAATAATTTTTCTCACAAAAAACATCAATATAATCGGCTAAGTTTTCTTCTTCTATAATAGGAAGCATTTCGTTTATAATGCTATCTATATATCCATTTCTGTTTTCTTTAAAAATTGTAGGTAGTGCATGGGCTCCCAAGAAGGTAGCTTTTATGGTAATGGGACAAGCTGCTTTTAATCTTTTAATTACTCGCAACATTTTTAGTTCACTTTCTACTGTTAGTCCATAGCCGCTTTTAATTTCTATAGCTCCTGTTCCGGTGCTAATTACTTCATTTATTCTATGAAGAGCAGCATCAAATAATTCATTTTCTGAGGCAGTTTGTAACTTTTTAGCAGAATTTAAAATGCCGCCACCTTTAGCAGCAATTTCTTCGTAAGTAAGTCCATTAATTCTATCCACAAACTCACTTTCTCTAGTAGCAGCAAAAACAATGTGCGTGTGAGAGTCGCAAAAAGTAGGCATCACCACTTTGTCGCTAGCATCTATTACTTCTAAATTAGACCAATCTGTAATTCCTCCCCAGTTATCCATAGCACCAAAAGCAATTATTCTATCTCCTTCTATGGCTAACCATGCATTTTCTATAGTGTTAAGCGTTGCCATTTCTGTACCAACTACTTTTTCTTTGGGAGTTGTTTCTACCTGAATAAGCTGTTTGATATTTTTTATTAAGATTTTTTTCATTTTATGGATTAGGGTTTTAGATAAATTAAATTTTAATAAGAAATAGCTACTTCAATAAACTTAGAAACAGGTGTATTGCTTTTGTCTGCAACACTATCTATAGGAACCAATACATTTGTTTCTGGGAAATAAGTGGCAACACAACCTTTTGCAATGTTGTAAGGAACAATTTTAAAATTGTGAGCAACACGTTCTTCTCCGTTGAAAAAGCTGGTTAGATGAACAATTTGTTCTGCTTTCAAATTACTTTCTTTAATATCCGATTCGTTCATTAAGATTACTCTTCTTTCGTTGATAATTCCTCTGTATCTATCGTCCATACCATAAATTGTGGTGTTGTATTGGTCGTGAGTTCTTATGGTCATCATAATAAAGTTGCCTTTAGCTACTTTATTTTCTACTAAAGGATTAATGGTAAATTTTGCTTTTTTATCAGGTAGATTGAAATTTCTTTCTCTGGCACCATTAGGCAAATAAAAACCACTAGGTTGTTGAACTTTTTCATTAAAATTTTCAAAACCGGAAATAGTTGCAGCAATGTGGTTCCTTACTACATTGTAATCATCTTTCATGGCGGTCCAATTTATAGGACTATTTTTAAAAGTGGCATTAGCAATTCCTGCAATAATAGCATGTTCACTTTGTAAATGTGGAGAAGCAGGCTCAAAGCTTCCTTTGCTTTTATGTACAATTCCCATAGAATTTTCAACAGTAATAAATTGTTTTCCTGAAGCTTGTATGTCTGTTTCGGAACGAGAGATGCAAGGTAGAATTAGGGCTTCTTTTCCTGTAACCAAATGAGAACGGTTAAGTTTGGTAGAAACTTGTATGGTTAAATCGCAATTTTGCATGGCTTTTCCTGTGTATTCACTATCGGGAGTAGCAGAAATAAAATTTCCTCCCATAGCCATAAAAACTCTTATTTTGTTTTCGTGCATGGCTTTAATAGCTTCTACCGCATCATAACCATCTTCTCTTGGGCATTGTATAGAAAAATGTTCTTCTAATTTATTTAAGAAATCAGGATTAGGTTTTTCCCAAATTCCCATGGTTCTGTCACCTTGCACATTGCTATGTCCCCTAACAGGACAAGTACCTGCCCCGGGTTTTCCTATGCTTCCTTTTACCAATAAAAGATTTACTACTTCTCTAATAGTATTTACTGCATTTTTATGCTGGGTTAATCCCATTGCCCAGCAAACAATAATTTTTTTCTTTTCAATGAGTAATTCGGCAAAAGCTCTTATTTCAGCCTCACTAATTCCACTTTCAGCAACTGCTTTATTAAAATCAGTGTTTTTAATATCATTTATAAACTCATCATAATTCACACAATGGTTATTGATGAAATCTAAATCAAAAACTTTCCCCGGATGGTTAGTTTCAGCTTCCAACATAAGGTATAAAACAGCTTTTAGTAAAGCAATATCACCGTTAATTTTTACTTGTAAGTAAACATCGTTAATTTTTTCTCCTCCTTTAATAATGGAAAGTGGATTTTGAGGATCGACAAAAACATTATTTCCTGCTTCAGGAATAGGGTTGATGGTGATGATTTTTCCACCATTTTCTTTACATTTTTCTAAAGCAGAAAGCATTCTAGGGTGGTTAGTGCCCGGATTTTGCCCCATCACAACAATTACTTCTGCAATGTGTAGATCTTCTAAGGTTACGCTTCCTTTTCCAATGCCTAAAGTTTCGCTTAGTGCAGTACCACTAGATTCGTGGCACATATTGGAACAATCGGGTAGATTGTTAGTGCCTAATTGACGGACAAAAAGCTGGTACATGTAAGCAGCTTCGTTACTTGTTCTTCCTGATGTATAAAAAACGGCTTCATCTGGAGTAGAAAGACTATTGAGTTTATTGCCAATTAATTCAAAAGCTTTTTCCCAAGAAATAGGTTCATAATAAGAACTATTTTCTTTTAAGTACATGGGGTCTGTAATTCTTCCCGCCTTTCCGATAGCATAGTCTGTCCATTTACTAAGTTCTTCTACACTATGTTTTTTAAAGAATTCGGGAGTAACTTTTTTGGTAGTGGCTTCTTCGGCTATGGCTTTCACGCCATTTTCGCAATACTCGCCCAAAGAAGAACGCTTTCCGTCCGGATCGGGCCAGGCACAACCGGGACAATCAAAACCATCTTTTTGGTTCATTTTGTTTAGTACTTTAATGCCTTGCCAAATACCTAGCTCTTCACTTATGTGTTGCATAGATGATATTAAGGCTGGAATTCCGGCAGCTTTTTCTTTACGTTCCGTAAGTTTTAGATTGCTAAACTCCTCTGGAGGAACAATTTGTACTTTTCTATTTGACATACCAATATGTTTTGATGCTTACAAATATAATAAAACTCTAATAAGTTGGAAGTCGGAAGACCGAAGTCGGAAGACCGAAGTTTTTCCAATTAAACTTCTAAACTTTTTCTTTAATAGTTTCATACTCATTTTCAGAAATTACATCGCAATAAGCTTCATAATTAATACTTAAATCTTCAATTAAATTTCTGTCAGGTAAAATTTTGGCTTTAAAGTGATGAAACGTATAAGCGTTGCCAAGCACCTGAATTTCTTCAAATTCCTCTTTGGAGATAATCTTAAAATAAGATTTGTTGTTTTTATATTTTCTATAAATAGGATAATTTATATTTGAAGTGTCTGTCATGAATAAAAATTAAGCTTTAAAAGGCTCGTAAAGCTAAGAAAAACCTAAACAATAATTAGTAAAAATTAACAAAAAATAAAGAACATTTTTTAGTACTTTCGCAACAATTATTTTCAAAAATTTATGAGCGATTTATCAGATAAAATAATAGGAGAGGGGTTAACCTACGATGACGTTTTAATGGTGCCTGCCTATTCAGAAGTACTTCCTAGAGAAGTTTCAATTACAACAAAATTTACTAAAAAAATTGAGCTTAAAACCCCAATAGTTTCTGCTGCTATGGATACCGTAACAGAATCTAAATTGGCTATTGCTATAGCTCAAGAAGGAGGAATAGGGGTGTTGCATAAAAACATGACTATTGAGCAACAAGCAGAAAAAGTGAGAATTGTTAAGCGTTCTGAAAGTGGTATGATTCAAGATCCTGTTACTATATTGAATGGAGCAAATGTTGGTGATGCATTGGCATTAATGTCTAAACATAAGATAGGTGGTATTCCTGTGGTAAACGAACAAAAAAAATTGGTTGGAATCGTGACCAATAGAGATTTGCGTTTTCAGAAAAATATGGAAACGCCTATTGCTCAGGTAATGACTTCTGAAAATATTATTACCGCTCAACAAGGAACTAATTTAGAAAAAGCTAGAGAGATTCTTCAAGAATATAAAATTGAAAAATTGCCTGTAGTAAATGAAAATAATGAACTAATTGGTTTAATTACATATAAAGACATCAAAAAAGTTATTCTTAAACCAAATGCTTGTAAAGATGAGTACGGAAGATTGAGAGTAGCAGCAGCAGTTGGAGTTACTGCAGATGTATTAGAAAGAGTAGGAGCTTTAGAAAAAGCGGGAGTTGATGCGGTAATTATTGATACTGCTCACGGACATTCAAGAGGAGTGATAGAAACATTAAAAACAGTTAAGTCAACTTTTCCAAACTTACAAGTAGTAGTAGGAAATATTGCTACCAAAGAAGCAGCATTAGCATTGGTGGAAGCAGGAGCAGATGCAGTGAAAGTGGGGATTGGACCAGGTTCCATTTGTACCACAAGAATTATAGCAGGTGTTGGGGTTCCACAACTTTCGGCAGTAATGATGGTTGCCGAAGGATTAAAAGGTACAGGTGTGCCGATGATTGCTGATGGTGGAATTAGATTTACCGGAGATATTGTAAAAGCTTTATCGGCAGGAGCAGATTCAATTATGGCAGGCTCATTGTTTGCAGGTGTTGATGAGTCACCGGGAGAAACCATCATTTATGAAGGTAGAAAATTTAAGGCTTATAGAGGTATGGGTTCAATAGAAGCCATGCAAAAAGGTTCTAAGGATAGGTATTTTCAGGATGCAGAAGATGATATAGCTAAATTAGTACCGGAAGGAATTTCGGGAAGAGTACCTTATAAAGGATTTTTGAGTGAGGTAATTTATCAAATGATTGGTGGATTAAAAGCAGGAATGGGTTATTGTGGAGCAAAAAATATTGAAGAGTTGAAAAAAGCTAAATTTATAAGAATAACAGCTTCCGGAATGAATGAAAGTCATCCGCATAATATTACCATTACTAGAGAAGCTCCTAATTATTCAAGACGTTAGGAATTGGAAATTAAACGAAAACTAAAAATTAAATTAGAATAAAAATGAAAAAATTAATTGTTTGTATAAGTTTCTTATTAGGAACATTGGTAGTTTTTGCTCAGAAAAATGATAGTCCGATATTAATGGAAATTGGAGACAAAAAAATCACCTTAGAAGAGTTTGAAGCCATATATAATAAAAACTCAGACAATAAAAAAAATACGAAAGAAGAAGTGGAAGATTATTTAGATTTATACATTAAATTTAAATTAAAAGTAGTTGAAGCTGAAGATTTAGGAATGGATACTTTACCTGCTTTTACACAAGAATTAGAAGGCTATAGAAAGCAATTGGCCCAACCTTATTTAAGTGATAGAGAAGTTACTGAAAAGTTAATTGAAGAGGCTTATGAAAGAATGAAATATGATGTTAAGGCAGCTCATATTTTAGTGAAAGTGACTTTAGAAGCAGACCCAAAAGATACTTTGGCAGCTTACAACAAAATAATGAAAATTAGAAAAAGAATTGTTGGTGGAGAGGATTTTGAAAAAGTAGCTGCAGAAGTTTCTGAAGATCCTTCAGCAGTTAAAAATAAAGGAAATTTAGGTTATTTTTCAGCGTTTCAAATGGTTTATCCTTTTGAAACAGCGGCTTACGAAACTGAAGTAGGAAAAATTTCTATGCCTGTAAGAACAAGTTTTGGATATCATTTGGTTAAAACTATTGATAAAAGAAAAGCCAGAGGAATTATGAAAGTAGCTCACATAATGGTAAGAGCAGATAAAAAGTTAGGTGAAGAAGAAATTAATCAAAAAAAGGAAAAGATAAATGAAATTTATACAAAAGTAACTGCAGAAGATGCTGATTTTGCAGCCTTGGCGAGACAATACTCTGAGGATAAAGAATCTGCTAAAAGAGGCGGAGAGTTGCCTGCTTTTGGTGCCGGAAAAATGGTAGAAGAGTTTGAAACAGCTGCTTTCGCTTTAGAAAATGATGGAGATATTTCAGCACCTATACTTACAGATTATGGTTGGCACATCATTAAACGTTTAGAGTTGAAAAACTTAGAATCTTATGAGGAATTATATCCAACATTAAAAGCTAAAGTAGCAAGAGATTCTAGAGCTAATAAGAGTAAAGAAATTGTAATTGAAAATATTAAGAAAGAGAATAATTTTAAAGAAGACCTAAAAAGAAGAAATGATTTTTATACAGCCGTAGACCAAAAGAAGTTTAACAAAGGAGAATGGAAGGCTGAAGATGTTGCTAAATTGGATAAAGTAATGTTCGGGTTTTATCCAACAGATGGAGAAAAATTTGAATACAAACAAACACAATTTGCTAAAAGATTAGAAAACCACATGAGTAGAAATGAACCTACTAATGTAGACTTAAAGCCTTACATTAATAAGCTATACAATACTGTGGTTGAAGAAATGACTATGAGATTTAAAAACAGAAGACTTCCTGTTGTAAACAAAGAGTTTAGAATGTTGTTGCAAGAATATAGAGAAGGAATTTTGTTGTTTAACATTACCGATGAAAAAGTATGGAGCAAAGCAGTTAAAGATTCTACTGGCTTAGAAGCTTTTTACCAAGCAAACAAACAAAATTATATGTGGGGAGAACGTGTAGATGCAGTTATTTACAAATGTAGTAATGAAAAAATAGCTAAGAAAGTAGAGAAATTAATTAAGGCGAAAGCTAAAAAAGGATATAGTAATGAGGATATTCTTAAACAAATCAATAAAGATAGCCAACTTAATTTAACCATTGAAGAAGGTAAATTTACTAAAGAGCAAAATGAATTAGTTGCTAAAGCTAAATGGGAAAATAAGGCGATAACTAAATTTAACAACGAAAATGAAGTTGTATTGATTGAAGTAAAAGAAGTATTAGCTCCCCAACCTAAATTATTAGATGAAGTAAGAGGATTGGTAACTTCAGATTATCAAAACAAATTAGAAAAAGAGTGGGTAGAAACGCTAAGAAAAAAATACCCTGTAAAAATCCATAAAGAAGTATTGTCTAAATTACAATAATTAGAAATTACTGATTAGATATTGGAAATTAATCATTAAACATTAACAATGAAACAACTTATAGCAGTTATTATAATTACACTATCATTTGTTTCTTGTGATTTAGAATTTTTTCAAAAACAAGAAGAAGACGACAAACAAGATGTTGTTGTAGAATTGGGAGAATATCAGTTAAAATTGAAAGAAATTGAAAATTTAACGTTAACAGGTATTTCTAAAGAAGACAGTTTAACAATTGTAAATAATTTTATTGAAAATTGGATTAAAGAAAAATTAGTCTTGCAAAAAGCAGAGCTTAATTTAGATCAAAATCAGCAAGATTTTAAAAAACAATTGGAAGATTACAGAACAACACTTCTAATTTATACTTATGAAAAAGAGTTAATAAAACAAAAACTAGACACTTTTGTAGCTGAAGATGAGATTAAAGCCTATTACGATAAAAACCCTGAGAATTTTAAGCTGATAAATGATATTGTTAAAGTGAAGTTTATGAAAGTGCCATTAAAAGCACCTAAAATTAAAAGAGTAAAAAAGAATTTTGCTTCAAATGAAGAAAAAGACCAGCAAGAAGTAAAAGAATATGCACATCAATATGCTGAAAAATTTTATTTTAACGAAGAAGAATGGATAGAAGTAAATGATTTAAAAAAAGAACTACCTTTATCGGCTAATTATCAAATTACGGCAAACAACAATATGGTGCTTGAAGATTCGTTAGCCTATTACTTTTTAAAAATTAACGATCATATAAAAAGTGGAGATGTTGCTCCCTTAGCTTTTGAAACTAATAACATTAAAAATATCATTATTAATAAAAGAAAACTTAATCTTCTAAAAAAATTAAAACACGATTTATACCAACAGGCAATTAACTCTAATAAAGTTAAGTTTTACAATAAACAAGAGGATAAACAAGAACAAAACTAATTTTAAGTTTGAGATTAGACAATTGAGAAAAATAGACACATGATAATAAATATAAAAAACATACTCTTCCTTACGCTAATTTTAATTGGTAGTACATTAAAAAGTCAAACTGATGGGAAAGTATTAGATAAGACAATTGCTGTGGTGGGAGGAGAAATGTTGTTATTTTCCTCTTTAGAAACTCAAATAGTTTCTTTAAAATCTCAAGGAGTAATTGTAGATGATAATAATAAATGCGAAATAATGGAGGAGTTATTATTTCAAAAATTATTAATTCATCAAGCAAAACTAGATAGTTTGGAAGTTAGTGATGCAGAGGTGGAGATGGAAATTGACAGAAGATTAAATTATTTTATTGCACAAATTGGTTCTGAGCGTAAGTTAGAACAATACTATAAAAAGACTATTAAAGAAATTAAAGAAGAGTTTAGAGGTACGGTTAAAGATCAAATGATTAGTCAGCGTATGCAAGGAAAAATTACTTCCGGACTAACCATTACACCAAAAGAAGTGAGAGATTTTTATAAAAAAATTCCTGAAGACTCAATACCAATTATAGAATCGGAGGTGAAATATGCTCAAATATTAATTTATGCTAAAGAAAGCGAAGAAGAAATAAATGCCGCTAAAGAACGAATTCAAGCAATTAGAGATAGAATTATTAAAGGAGAAGACTTTGCTACTTTAGCCATACTTTATTCAGAAGATGAAGGTTCAGCTAAAAATGGTGGGGAAATAGGTTTTTTAGGACGAGCAGAATTGGTTCCTGAATACTCAGCTACTGCTTTTAAATTAAAAAATACCGCAGTTTCTGAAATTGTGAAAACCAAGTTTGGCTTTCATATTATTCAATTAATAGAAAGAAGAGGTCAAAAAGTTAATACCAGACATATCCTTATCAAAATTAAAGTAAGCGAAAAAGAAGTTCAAAATGCTAAAAATCTGGCAGATAGCATTTACAATGCATTGCCAACAGATACATTAACCTTTGGCGATTATGCTTTAAAATATTCTAATGATGAAAGTTCAGCCAAAAGCGATGGAGTAGTTGCTAACCCTCAAACAGGTACTGCATTTTTTAGTTTAGATGAAGTAGAACCACAAGTTTATTATACTTTAGAAAAACTTAAAGAAGGAGAAATTTCAAAACCTGTTCCTGCTCAATCTGCTGATGGTAAAAAAGGATATAGAATAGTTCAACTAATTAGTAAAACAGAACCTCACAAAGCTTCGTTAGAAACAGATTATTCTAAAATTCAACAAGCAGCATTAGGAGCTAAAGAAGGAGAACATACATTAAAATGGATTAAAGAAAAATTAGCAGATACACACGTTAACATTAGTGATGAATATAAAGGTTGCTCATTTGAAAATCCTTGGGTAAAATAATTTTTACCGTTAACTAAAAACTATACTATGTCAGAAAATAAATATAAATCAGAAGTTGAAGCAATAGATGACTTTGTTAAAAGATACGATATTTTAAAACAAGAAATTGGGAAAGTAATTGTAGGGCAAGATGAGGTAATAAAAAGTGTGTTAATTTCTATTTTTAGTAGAGGACATTGTTTGTTGGTGGGGGTACCGGGTTTGGCAAAAACCTTACTTATTAATACATTGGCAGATGCATTAGGATTGAGCTTTAACAGAATTCAATTTACTCCAGATTTAATGCCGTCAGATATTATTGGTTCTGAAATTTTAGATGAAACAAAGAACTTTAAATTTATTAAAGGTCCTTTATTTGCTAACATTATTTTAGCTGATGAGATTAATAGAACACCTCCAAAAACACAATCGGCATTATTAGAGGCTATGCAGGAGAAAACTGTTACAGCCGCAGGAAATCATTATAAATTAGATAATCCTTTCTTTGTGTTGGCAACTCAAAATCCTATAGAACAAGAAGGAACCTATCCTTTGCCAGAAGCACAGTTAGATAGGTTTATGTTTAATATTTGGGTAGATTATCCTAAATATGCTGAAGAGTTAGCCATTGTAAAAGCAACTACAACAGATAGTGATATCCAATTAAATAAAGTAATGAATGCTGAAGAAATTATTTTCTTTCAGAATTTAATAAGAAAACTACCTGTTGCAGAAAATGTATTGGAGTATGCTGTGAAGTTGGCATCTAGTAGCAGACCGGGTAATGAGTTCTCTCCCGAAATAGTGAATAATTATTTAAGTTGGGGAGCAGGACCAAGAGCTTCACAATATTTAATTGTTGGAGCTAAATGTCATGCGGCACTTAATGGAAAATATTCTCCGGATATTGATGATGTAAAAGCTGTAGCAACACCAATTTTAAGACACAGAATTGTAAGAAATTACAAAGCAGAAGCAGATGGCTATTCTATAGAAAAAATTATAGAAGCTTTGTTATAAAAGCTTTTTGGCTGTTTTCACAAATTTCATTTAACATCTTTTAAGACGACATGTTTTAAATTGCCATGTATTATGGCTAATTTAGAAGCATACACTTCCTTAAGGTTATTATTACAACTCATATCGAGTTGATGCACAAATTTACTTTGTGAGATTATACAATCTTTATTTACTTTCGGAGCAAGCCGAAAATCCTGAAAAGAGTAGGCATTACTTTTAAAAAACTAAATATTATGAACAGAGAAGAATATAAAAAAGAAGCAAAATCAACAATTGATGAAGTTTTTAACCAAATAAATGAGCTAGAAGCTAAAAAAGAAAATGCTAAAGAAGAAGTTAAAGCGAGTTATAATGAGAAATTAGCTGAACTAAAAGCTAAAAGAGACGAAATGCAAACCAAATACGAAGACTTACTGACTTCTTCGGAAGATAAATGGGAAGAAGTAAAGGATACTTTTGATAGTGCTTCTAACTCATTTAAACAAGGCTTTTCGGAATTAACCACCTTGGTTAACTAATAGAAAACTTGGAGAGTTGATAAAAAAAGCAACCTAAATTATTTAGGTTGCTTTTTTATAAGATTAGCCTTTATACTTAATTACATAAATCTATCCATTACTTTTTGACTTACACCAACATTAGAGAAACCTCCATCGTGAAATAAGTTTTGCATGGTTACATATTTAGTTAAATCAGAAAATAGAGAAATGCAATAATCTGCACAAGCTAATGCACTTGCATTACCTAATGGAGACATGTCTTCAGCATAATTAATAAATGCATCAAATCCTTTTACACCACTTCCGGCTGTTGTAGCTGTAGGCGATTGAGAAATAGTGTTTACTCTTACTTTTTTATCTATTCCAAAATGATATCCAAAATTTCTAGCAATAGATTCCAATAATGCTTTGGCATTAGACATATCATTATAATTGGGGAAAACTCTTTGTGCAGCAATATAAGATAATGCTAAAATTGAACCCCAATCATTCATTGCATCTTTTTGCATGGCCACTTTCATTACTTTATGAAAAGAAATAGCAGAAATATCCATTCCTTTCATGTAATATTCATAGTTGTTTTCTGTATAGGGGATACCTTTTCTTACGTTTAATGACATTCCTATGGAGTGAAGAATAAAGTCTATTTTGCCGAATTTTTTAGTTGCAGCATCAAATAACTTTTCTAAATCTTCTATTGATGTTGCATCTGCAGGAATAACATCAGAGTTGGTTTTTTTGGCTAACTCATCTAATTCTCCCATTCTTATAGCAACAGGTGCATTGGTTAAAATAAATTCTGCACCTTCCTCATGAGCTCTTTCTGCAACTTTCCATGCTATAGAATGTTCGTTTAACGCTCCGAAGATTATTCCTTTTTTACCTTTTAATAAATTATTAGACATTTTTTTTTCTTTTATAAAAACTTTTTAGAACCACAAATATAGTGAGATTAATAAAATAAAAGCTAAAGATTTAGACTTAATTACACTCTTACCCTTTTCTTATAGTTTTGTAGCTTATTTTATAGCTAATAAATGACGTGCATTTTCTTTTGCTGCTCCTGTTAATTCCTTTCCACTTAGCATTTTGGCAATTTCGTCAATTCTGTCGTCATCCATGAGCACTTTCATTTTAGTAAGGGTTTTGTTTTGATCGTTTTCTTTATAAATTTTAAAATGAGTATTTCCTTTGGCTGCAACTTGTGGTAAATGAGTTATAGCAATTATCTGAATTTTTTTGCTCATCAGCTCCATAATGGCAGCCATTTTATAAGCAATATCTCCAGATACACCAGTATCTATTTCATCAAAAACAATGGTTTGTATGGAAGAATTTTCTGCTAAAATAGCTTTTATGGTAAGCATTAACCTAGATAGTTCTCCTCCCGAAGCTGTTTTGTGTAAAGGTTTTAACACCATGCCTTTGTTGGCAGAAAACATAAATTCTATTTGATCTATTCCTGTAATAGCAAATTCTCTATTCACTTGATGTTCAATTTTAAAAGAAGCATCTTCCATCCCTAATTCTTTAAGGTTGTCAATGATGTTTTTTTCTAAGGCTTTAAAACTATTTTTTCTTTTTGCAGATAACTTTTCAGCAATATTCAACAGTGTTTTTTTGCTGTTTTCTAAGGCTTGTTTTAGTTGTTCTAATTTTTCTTCAGCAGAATTAATATCGTTTAACTGATTTTCGAGTTTACTTTCCAACTCCATTAGCTCGTCAGCATCTGCTACTTTATGTTTTTGTGTTAGAGCATAAATGCTGTTTAGTCTACTGTTGAGGTAATCTAATTTAGAAGCATCAACATCTACATTGTCGTTTTCTGCATCAATTTCTCCAGCAAGATCTTTTAACTCTATTAAAACGGTGTTTAATCGTTCTAAGAGCTGACTATAACTCTCAGAACAATGACTAATTTTTGAGAAACCTTGCGTAATAGTATTCATTCTGGAAATGATACTGTCATCACTATTTAAAAGCAAATTTGCCGAAAGTTGTAAAGTAGTGTGAATTTGCTCGGCATTATTAATAATTTCTAACTGACTTTCAATAGCGCCTTGTTCTCCCGATTGAAGTTTTAAGGATTTCAATTCTTCCAACTGAAAAGAAAGGTAATCCAAATCAGATTTAGCTTCATTTTCTGTGCGGAGCAATTGCTGGTAGTTTTGTTGTAATTTTTGATATTCGGAAAAATGCTGTTTATATTCCTTTAAAAGTTCATCGGTATTGGCAAAAGCATCTATCACTTCTATTTGAAAATTGGTAGAATTAAGTTCTAAGGTTTCGTGTTGAGAATGTATGTCTATTAAGGTTAACGATAATTCTTTAATGGTATTGAGGTTTACAGGAGTATCGTTTATAAACGCTCTGGATTTACCATTGGCACTAATTTCTCTTCTAACAATAATAGGAAACTCTAAGTCTAAATCATTGCTTTTAAAAAATGGAGTAACCAATTTTTCGGAAACATTAAACGTTCCTTCTACCACACATTTTTTTTCTTTATCGTTGAGAACGGAAGTATCTGCTCGCTGACCAAGAATGAGCGATAAAGCTCCTAAAAGTATAGATTTTCCTGCTCCGGTTTCTCCTGTTATCACAGTAAAATCATTGTTAAAATCGAGTTGAAGTTGCTCAATAATAGCGTAATTTTTAATGACAAGCGATTGCAGCATAATTGGTTTTTGATGTTAAAATTTCCAACTCAAAAATACATGTTTTTAATAGAAATATGAGAATTAGTATGGAAGTTTATGAGCTTTGGTTTTTATCTAATAACAGATATGAATAAAGGTAAAGGTTAGAAAGTAGCTACTTCCTAATCTCTTTATACTTACTCCCATTCATGGGATTTATTTTATCGAGTAAAGTAATCACCTCACTTTTCTCGTTAGCAAGACCACCTTTAAAGAGGTTTACAATTTCATCGGCTTTAGAATTAAAGAAAACCTGCAAATGAAAAGCTCCCGGTTTGGCTTTATAAACATTGTCTAGAAGTTTTAAACTCTCTAACACTTTAGCTCTACCTTTGGCAACATCCTTAGCCATTTCATCAAAACCCAAACGGTGGTATTCGTAATAACATTGTCTTAACGATTCGTGGGTAGGGTGGAGTAAATCTTGCACTATCCAATACCTGTTAGTGTTGTTTTCAAAAGCTTTCCAGCCTGGTTCGGCAGCTCCCTGAGCATTAGATACAATTTTTTGAGCTTGTAAAAAATAAGGAGTTCCTCCTTTTAATTCGAAAGAATCGTAATCTAAACCAATAATAATGTAGGCATAAAAAGCTAATACAGAGGTAAGGTTAGAGATGTGTGAATTTTCTGAATATTGTAGATTGTCGAATTCGTTAAATCTAAAATCAAATTCTTTATCAATATGATTGAGTAAAGTGCTGTTGTAGGAACTATTAAAAACCGGTCTTCTAGATTGAACCTGAATAGTAGCTTTAAACTCTGTAGCGGAAATCATCTCATTTACATTGATTAAGATAGAACATTCAATTCTTTCGTTTGGCTGATAAATATGGTTGGTCCATTTTCGACTATTTATAAATTCAAAAATGTTTTTTTCCATAACGTCAAAAACACTTTTGTCGGTAGCTTGAATTTGAGAGGAGTTAATTTGAACTTTACAATCTAGTTCCTGAGCAGAAACACTCATAAATAAACTTATGCAGCAGCTTAATAGTACTATTTTTATATATTCAATCATTTTTTAGAAAAATGTTTGGTTAAAATAATGTTGAAGATATCTTCTGCAACTTTTACCTTCGACTTCAACTCAAAATTAGTAATATTATTGTTTTTGTCTATAAGTGTTATTTTGTTTGTTTCGTGGTTAAACCCTGCGCCTTTGTCGTTTAAAGAATTTAAAACAATGTAATCTAAGTTCTTTTTAGCCAATTTCTTTTTGGCATTTTCAATTTCGTCATGTGTTTCGAGAGCAAAACCAATTAACAATTGATTTTTGGTTTTAATTTTTCCTACTGAGGCTAAAATATCTTTTGTTGGTTTTAGTTGAATTATTAATTCATTTGTTTTGGAAGTTTGCTCAGCTTTTTTAATTTTTTTATCGGTGCTCATTGCAGGCGTAAAATCTGCTACAGCTGCAGCCATAATTATTATGTCAGCATTTTTAACTTGCTGATGAACGGTATTGTACATGTCTTCAGCAGTAACCACGTTAATTCTATTAATATTTTCTGAAGTTGTAATTTTTGTTGGTCCGATAATTAAATCTACATCTGCACCTAAACTAGCAGCATGTTCGGCAAGTGCAATGCCCATTTTTCCGGTAGAAAAATTACTAATAAATCTTACAGGGTCAATTTTTTCTATAGTTGGTCCTGCGGTAATCAACAATTTTTTTCCTTTAAGTGGGAGAGAAGTCTCAAAATGATTTTTAATAGTCTCAAAAATAAGTTCAGGTTCTTCCATCCTTCCTTCACCACTAAGTCCACTAGCAAGTTCGCCTGATGGAGCATTTAGTATTTTGTTTCCAAATTTTTCTAATTGCTTTAAATTGGTTTTTAGGGTAGGATGTTGGTACATATCTAAATCCATTGCCGGAGCTATTAAAATAGGGCATTTGGCTGAAAAATAACAAGCCAGTAGGAAGTTATCACAAATACCATTAGCAAATTTAGCAATGGTATTGGCAGTAGCAGGAGCAATAACAAAAAAGTCAGCCCAAAGGGCTAACTCTACATGGTTGTTCCAATTATTCGATTCGTTTTTAAAAGTAGTTAAAACAGGATTTTTAGAAAGTGTTGCTAACGTTAAAGGAGTAACAAAATCTAATGCTGACGAAGTTGCTGTAACTTTTACATTAGCACCGGCTTTAATCAACAAACGGATTAAAAGAGGTATTTTATAGGCAGCAATTCCACCGGTAATACCTAGGAGAATATTTTTGCCTTTTAGCATGGTTAATTATGCTTTATCGGCATCAGGATTTTTGACGAATATTTTATCATCTAAAAATTCTTTTAATGCCATTGCGTTAGTTTTTGGTAAACGCTCATAAAATCTAGAGATTTCAATTTGCTCTCTGTTTTCAAAAACCTCTTCTAAATTGTCAGTTGTTGATGCAAATTCCTGAATTTTATTAACTAATTCTTCTTTTAAATCAACAGCAATTTGGTTAGATCTTTTAGCAACTGCTACAACAGATTCGTAGATGTTTCCTGTAACATCTTCAATTGCTTGTAAGTCTCTGGTAATTGTAGATGTTTCTGCGTTTGTGGTTTTGAAATTCATGTTGTTATAAATTTTCTAGTTTAATTTTATTTTGTTCTTCTTCCATTTTGGAATAAATATTTTGAGCTTCCTTTAAATATTTACTTTCTTTAAATGAATCTGCAAAGTTATAATAAGCTTCGATAGTATTGCCAATTCTTTCCAATTTTTTTTCTTTAACACTGTTTATGGCTAATAAATAGTGTGATTTTAAGATTAAAAAGTTCAATTCTTCCATGTGTTTAGTGTCCGGATAGTCTTTGATATGATTACCCAAAGCAACAATTGAAGCTTTGTAATCCTGAATTTTAAAGTATTGTTTGGCGTTTAGGTACGATTTGGTTTCTAATTTAACTCTCAATTTATCCATTAAAACATTACTAGAATCAACTAAGTTATGCTCCGGAAAAGTATTGATAAATATTTGTAGAGAATTTATGGCATTGTACGTTTCTGTTTGGTCAAGTTCGGGTGTAGGTGATAATAAGTATTGCGAATATCCATGCATAAACAACATTTCTTCTACATGTTTACTAGTAGGATAAGTGGTTGCAAATTTTTTGAAATGGTAAGCAGCAGCATAAAGCAAATTAGACTGATAATTTGAATAAGCATAAAGAAAATAAACTTTTTCAGCTCTATCAGTTCCTCTTAGTAAAGGTATTAGTTCTTCTAAAAGAGGAATAGCTCTGTCATATTTTCCTTCATCATAATACTTTTGTGCGGCTTCATATTTTAGGTCAACATTAGAACTTTTAAGTATTTTCTGATACTTGCTACAACCTAATAAAAGCATAAGGATGAATAGAAGGTATAAACTGTTTTTCTTAAACATAGCGGCAAATATACTCAAAGAAATTAAGATGGAAATTGCTTGGTTAATATAAATGTGTTAAAAAGTTACTAAACGCAAGTTTAATTTTATTATTTCTTCATAAAACAAGTTTTTGCTTAGTTTTACTTTCGCAAAAAGAGATTTAAACTGTAGTGAAAATTAACAACCAGAAAATAATTAATGCTTGGGCAATGTACGATTGGGCCAACTCCGTTTATGCGTTAATTATTACAACAGCTATTTTCCCTATTTTTTATGAAAAAACTACATCAGAAGAAGTTGTTTTTTTCGGAAAAACCTTCGTAAATACAGAGCTTTATTCTTATGTGATTTCTTTCTCTTTTATGTTGTTGGTAGTACTTTCTCCTATACTTTCGGGTATGGCAGATTATTCCGGAAATAAGAAAAAGTACTTGCAGTTTTTTTGTTATTTAGGAGCTTTTTCTTGCATTAGTTTATATTTTTTTGATGCTGAACATGCATTGGAATTAAGCATGTTACCTGTGTTGTTGGCAAGTATAGGTTTTTCGGGGAGTTTGGTTTTTTATAATGCCTATTTGCCCGAAATTGTAACACCTGATTTACAAGATAATGTAAGTGCAAAAGGTTTTTCGTTAGGCTATATAGGTAGTTCATTGTTATTAATTGTTTGCTTGGTATTGCTACAAGGTTTTGATATGCCAGTAAAATGGGCTTTTGTAATAACCGGAGTTTGGTGGATAGGTTTCGCTCAGTTTACATTTATGGCATTGCCGAACAATGTTTATAATAAGCGCCCGAAAGGAAACAGATTTTTAAAAGGATTTAAAGAACTTAAAAAAGTTTTTAAAGAGCTAAAACATCAATACAATTTAAAAAAATATTTGTCTGCTTTTTTTGTTTATAGTATGGGAGTTCAAACCATTATGCTAATGGCTGTTTTTTTTGGAACGAAAGAAATTGAGTGGAGCAGCAACGAGGAAATGCAAACAGGTTTAATTGTAAGCATATTGGTAATACAATTTATAGCTATTGCAGGAGCTCAGGGAATGGCATTTCTATCAAAAAAAATTGGGAATATAAAAACTTTATTGTTTGTAGTTTTCTGTTGGGTAATTATATGTATTTCAGCATATAGTTTGGTATATACCCCCTTGCATTTTTATATTATAGCAGCTTCAATTGGTTTGGTAATGGGTGGGATACAATCGTTATCTCGTTCTACCTATTCTAAATTATTACCCGAAACACAGGATCATGCTTCGTATTTTAGTTTTTATGATATTTTGGAAAAAACAGGAGTAGTAATAGGTACTTTTTTCTTTGGTTTTATAGAAGGACTCTTTGACATTAGATCATCGGTGTTAATTCTAATTGTATTTTTTGTAGTAGGATTTTTATTGTTGCTTAGAGTAAAATCGACTAAAAAAATACTAAATGAAGCTATGGAAAAGTAACACCTCTATAATCACCTACAACTACTGTTGGAATGGTAGCACTGTAATGCTGATTAATAACATCAATAAATTTATTAGTGATTATAGCATAACCTCTTGAGTTTGGATGTACACCATCAAGTGAAAAAACACCTCCGGAAACAAACTCAGGAGAAAAATCAATACCATCAAAAACTAATCCCGATTCTAAATCTCGCATAAACTCGTACATATCTGCAACAGCAAAGCCATAAGAAGCAGCTAAAGATCGAATAACGTTATTGTAAGCTATTACAGTACTTTGAGAAATGGCTTTTTCATCTTTATCTAAAACAAAAGTATGGTCTAGCGGTTTATTTTGTGAAAGTCCATTTCCAATAGCTAATTCATCCGAAGCAGTTAACAATATTAAGTCTTCGTTTGTAGCTTTTCTAACATTTCCCGGATTGTTGGAATAAGGTCCTTCAGTAATCCAAACATCACCACCAATAGCATCTAGGGTAACTGTTTTAAAATAAGGAATTGAAGTTACATCTGGAATGGTAGCACAAACACCTTTTGCCCCCATATTTTTAAATGCCAACAAAACAGAATCGTATTTATTACTGAATTCTGTAACATCAGTTAATTTAGAAAAATATTCGTTAAACTGAGCTTCATAACCATCATCACCACCAGCTGTCGACCAACCCAAAACATCATTATTTCCTAACCAATTCGTAAAAAAAGTAGCATTGCTATTTTTGATGTGGTCTAAATAGCTAATTTTATTAGTTGTTGTTCCCCAATCTAAAAAACGGGCATAAGGATTAACATTACTCACAAAATAGTTGACTGAAGCAGAAGTATTTCCGCCACCTACAACATTGGCTAATTTAAAGCCAGAGACTCCCAAGTTATTATATTTTAATGACTTGTTTCCCCAAGTCTCCCATGAAGGATCATTTTTAATAGCATCGGGATGATTGTCGTTTCTTTCAGAATCATAGACTTTAATTACTTTTATCTCCTCATTTTCCCACTTTAAGTGAATATAACCCGAACCATTTCCTTGAACTGTTGGCTGTAAATAGCTTAAGTTAGGATTGATTAACTTAAGTTGTTTGGATAAAATAGCCGGGTAAGAACTTTCGTGCTGCCCCAATTCATTATGCAAACCACCATCCTGATAACCCTGTGTAAGCGAGTTTCCTACGGCTACATAATTACTAAAATCTGCACTGCCTGATGCCATTTCAAATTCATCAAAATCAGTTTTAGTACATGAGAAAAAAGTAACACTGATGCTTAACAATAAAAGGCTATAATATGTTTTGGTATTCATAAGTTTTTAAATATTTAGGGGATAAATGTAGTGATTTTTTATCATTAAAAAAAAGAATTATAACTGTTTGGTGTATGCTCCATCAGTTAAAACCGACCAACATTTAATGTTTAGTGCTTTTGCTTCCGATTTTAATTTTTCTGAAATGTAGTTAGAGTTGGAAGCATCTATAATAATTTCTTTAGGTTTAAATGTTTGTAGTAGTTCTTGAATAGAAAAATTAGGGTTTTTAGTAATAATTAATAAATCGAGAGGTAAAGGTTTTGTAATACTTTTTAGTTGAAAATCAGGAGGAAGAATTACCATTTTTTCATTAAAAAACTGAAGGTAATTCCGTTTTACAAACACGTTTTTATTGTCTGTTATATAAAGAGTAGATAATGGGTTTCTATCAGTTAATTTGTTTAGTGTCACTATTTTTTCAGATTCTACTCCTTTCTGAATCCAATTGTTCTGCACATGAAACATGAGTTTACTTTTATTGTTTAGGAGTTTTATATCAGAAAACAATACATTGTCATTCCCTTCAATTAAATTAATTGCAGAATGTCCCGGAATATTATAAACAGTTAAGTATTTCTGATTTATCTGATGAATATTATCTTTTAAACGAAAGCTGAAAATAATGATAAAACAAGCAACTCCCGCCATAAAGTATTTTAAATTTTTATAGTGAATAGTAAGGATAATTAAAATAATAGCAAGATAAGTTAAGTAATTATCCAACAAATTAAATTTTATATTTTGAGTAAGCGAATAGGGGATTTTATCAATAAATATAACAGCTTCGTTTAAACCGAGAATAATCATGTTGAGTATTTTTCCTAATAAATTGCCAATAATTGGGATGGGAGAAGCAATAAGCGTAATTATTCCTAAATATAAAATTAAAATTGCCAGCGGAATTACTACTAAATTGGAAAGCATAAAATAATTGGGAAACTGATGGAAATAATATAATCCCAAGGGGAAAGTAGCTATTTGTGCTGCGATAGAAACAGCGGTAAGCTCCCAAATTTTATCCAACAGCCACCATTTAGAGTAGAAAAGGTTATAAACCCAAGGTTGAATAACTACAATTCCGATTACGGCAAGGTAAGAAAGTTGAAAACCAACTTCCATTAATAAAAATGGGTTGATAATGAGTAAAAACAAAGCAGAAGCTGCCAAGGTGTTGAAAAAGTTTGCATTGCTTTTAGTTGCTTTGGCAGCAACAATAAAGCTAAACATGGTAGCTGCACGCATTACTGAAGGCGATAAACCCGTTAAAAGAGCATAAGCCCACAGCAATATAATGATGAGAATTCCTTTAATGTAATTACCATATTTTAGTTTGTTAAAAAATTGAAATATTTGATTTAGAATCAAAAAGATAATACCAACATGAAGTCCGGAAACTGCCAACACATGCATAGCTCCTGCACTAGAGTATGCACTTTTTAGCTGAGCGTCAATTTCATTTTTATAACCTAAAATTAAAGCGGAAGCCACATTAAGTTGTTTGTCTTTAACTCCCATTTCTTCTAGTTTACTTATCAGCATTTTTCTGATATTGCTAGCATAAGCAAAAATGGAGATGTCGTTATTTTTATGGATTATTTTCCAATTGTTACTACGCAAATAGGCTTGTTGGTGAATAAGGTGGTAAGACAAATATCGTTTAAAACTAAACTCATGCGGATTTTTAGGTACTGGAACATCTTTTAATACAGGTTCAAAAGAAATGATGTCACCTAATTTTAAGCGATTTGCCAACGTGTCTTTTTGCAGGTAAATAATAGATTTGCCATTGGTATTTTTCCATTTTTCGTTGGTTTTTAAACCGATAATTTCTACTACCGCTTTTACAGAGTTGGCTTTTTCTTCGGTAGGTTCAATAACTTCAGCAATAATAAACCTATTGTCGGAATCATTTAATTGATAAGAAGAATGAGATTCATTGGTTTTGATGGAAGTTAAGCTATAGGCTGCTAATATAAAACTACCATAAATAAGTACACCAAAAATCCATCTGAATTGATAATTAGTATTAATTTTTTTGATGGAGAAAAGTATAATATAGCTAACAACAACTCCTAAAAATACATATTGGGGTAGGCTTGAACTTGCCGGAAGGTAAATGGCAAAAATAATTCCTATAGTAAAAGGAATTAAAAGACGAACTAATGGGATATAGTTAAGCAATATCTTTTAGTTTTTAGGATCAATTAGCAGTAAGCTTATTGATTATATTTGGATTAAACTTTTCTTTTTAATTCAAAACTCTGACCTAAATAAACTCTTCTAACTTGTTCGTCTGCTGCTAATTCTTCGGCTGTTCCTGCTTTAAGGATTTTACCTTCAAAAAGTAAATAGGCCCTGTCGGTAATGCTAAGTGTTTCTTGCACGTTGTGGTCGGTAATTAAAATACCTATATTTTTTTGTTTTAATGTAGCTACAATGCTCTGAATGTCTTCAACAGCAATTGGATCAACACCTGCAAAAGGTTCATCAAGTAAAATAAAGCTAGGGTCGGAAGCTAAAGCACGAGCAATTTCTGTTCTTCTTTTTTCTCCTCCCGATAAGTTATGTCCTAGGTTTTTACGAACATGACCTAAACCAAATTCTTCAATAAGCGATTCTAATTTTTCTTTTTGTTGAGCTTTGGTTAAATCCATCATTTCTAAGATGGCACTAATATTATCTTCAACACTCAGTTTTCTAAAAACAGAAACTTCTTGAGGTAAATAGCCAATTCCCATTTGAGCTCTTTTGTACATAGGGAGTTTGGTAATGTTTTTATCATTTAAAAAAATCTCTCCTTCATTTGGTTGAACCAAACCTACAATCATGTAAAATGAAGTGGTTTTTCCGGCTCCATTTGGTCCAAGTAACCCAACAATCTCCCCTTGCTTTACATCTATAGAAACACCCTGAACAACTGTTCTTTTCCCATATTTTTTAATAATATTTTCGGCTCGTAAAATCATTAATAAAAATTAAATTTAGTTGTTTTTGTTTACTATTTTAGAGATAAAAATACTGAATTCGTACAACAAAAGCAGTGGAATTGTTAGTAAAACTTGACTGGTAATATCCGGAGGTGTAATTACAGCTGATAAAATAAGCGTTACCACAATGGCTATTTTTCTGTATTTACGCATTACTTCTGGAGTTAAAATTCCCATTTTAGATAGGAAATAAACCAATAAAGGCAATTCGAAAACCAACCCGCAAGCTAAGGTTAAGGTGGTTACTGTTGAGATAAAAGATTGAATACTAATTTGATTTTCAACCAACTCACTTACTTGGTAGTTGCCTAAAAACTGTACAGAAAGCGGTGAAATAAAATAGTAGCCAAACAAAATTCCCATCATAAATAAGGCAGAACCTGAAAGAATTAAAGCGGTAGCATATTTTCTTTCTTTTTTATGAAGTGCAGGACGAATAAAACGCCAAATTTCAAATAATAAGTATGGAAAAGCCAATACTATTCCTGCAATGATAGAAGTAATGATGTGGATAGTAAATTGCCCACTCATAGTAAGGTTGATTAAACTAAATTTAATATCGCCTAAACACAAGGCATCACCTTTACCTATCCATTCCGAGAACCTGCAAAAAAGTTGGTAAGTAAAAAAGTCGGAATTTTTTTGAGCTAAAATAATTTCATCAAAAACAATGTTTTTAAAAACAAAAGCTAACGAGGCAAAAACTAAAATAGCGATACTGGAACGAACTAAGTGCCAACGTAACACTTCAAGATGATCTAAAAAAGACATTTCTTTTTTTTCTGTATTTTCGTTTTGGTCGCTCATTAATTAAAGGGGTATTTTTCAATAAAATTTTTCGTCTTTTGTAAGCTTGATGTCATTAACAAACTGCTTAATTTGTTGTTC
>DATCTM010000143.1:0-15880 GCA_036567945.1 Vicingaceae bacterium | reverse complement strand
GGAATTTGTATGGTTTGTGGTACTCTAGATCCAGCAGGATAATGGCAAATGGTCATTGTCGGTATTTCAACTCTTGGACATTCTCCTTTACTATCGCCATGATTAAAATGTTCTACCCATCTAAATTCAGGAATAGACATGGTAATTTTATTTCCTGATGCTTCTTTATGACAAATAGTTATCGTAGGCTCCACTGCAGGACAAGCACCTAAAACATCTCCATGTGCTTGATGTATTAACCATTCAGATTCCGGAATAGTTAGCGTCTGACGTTTATCACCTGTTGCCGGAACATGGCAAATGGTTATTTGTTTAACGGTATAACAAGGTCCTTTTCTTGCTCCCTGACTTTGATAACTTGGCCATTGAGCTTCTTCGATTTCAAATGATTGATTATTTAAACAAATAGTAATCATTGATTTTGCTATAGGAACACAAGCTCCCATTTTATCACCATGAGACTTATGTATTAACCATTGTGATTCGGGAATTTGAATGGTTTCTATATCTCCTTCACGACTAGAAACCTGATGACAAATGGTTATCATTTTCTCTGTTTCGGAACAAGCTCCTTTGGTATCTCCATGAGCTTCATGTAATGCCCAATCTGAAGATTTAATGTTTATGGTTTCTCTACTTCCTGTTGGTGTTTTATGACAAATGGTAATGGTACTTTCTTCATTACAAGTTAATGAGAACTCTTTTATTGTGGTTTCTGCTAATTTTTTAGCTGCAATTTTAAAATTGTTTGTCCCTTTAGCTAACTGAACGGTAGCTTTTAACTCATTATTTGTAAAACTATAATTTTGAATAGCAACCAAGTTGTTATTATGATAAAAAGTAACATCTTGAGCTTTTATATCAGGGGTTATTTTAGCAACAATAGTTACCTTACAATTTGGCGAAATAAATGTAGTAGCTATTGGTTGAGATAAAATAATTACAGGTTTTACAGGTTGGGTATAAGGTGTTGTTGTGGGATTTGTAGGGTTTGTTGGTGTTGGTATAGTTGTGGGAGTATAAGTACTTTCTCCTTGATGATGTTTTATAATACTAAAATGTAATCCTAAAGAAGTATAGTGGTAAATGTCTTGAATAAAAAATGGAGCATTATTTTTTGTCGCCTGACCATCAAAATAATCGGTTTGCGGCAAAGAAATTTTATGCTCTAGAGCAAAATCAACTCCGGGAGCAATTCTAAATCCTAACCCTACTCCAACAGTAGGTGTAAATACAACTCGTGAATAATTTCTATTATCTAAATCTGTTTCGTAACTATCATCTAATAAATCGCTTAATTGCTTTCTAACATCCGACTTACTTCCTTCATAATTAATAGAAGAATAATCGTATTGATTTCCGAACTCATCTAATTGATTGGTTTTAACAACATAATCCGTTCCTCCTGCTCCGGCAAATAAATAAAAAAGAATGCCTGTATTTTCATACAGTTTATTCCATCGTAACATAGCTTCTAACGAAAGTTCTTCAAACTCGGTATTATTGTTTTGAAAAAACAACTGATTGGAGTAATCAACTCCTGAATTTCCAAAACCATTTAATGCATAATTAGAAATAAAACTTTCGTGTGGCTGATAACCTAAACCAAATGTTTCCGATTTTAAATATCTTCCTCTCAACGAAAAGCCAAAAAACCTGTACTTTTTATTATAAAGTCTGTATTCTAATGTAGCGCCATAACCAAAACCAAATAATTTGTTACTAATATCTCCTTTTTGGTAGGCTCCACCAATGTTACCGCCTAAAGTCCATCTACCAATATCATAAGTTGTATGTTGAGCATTTGCTGAAAGAGTAATTACTATAAACGCAATAAAAAAGTAAAGTTTTTTCATGAGTATGATGCTTTTAATTTTTATAATTCACCGCTAAAAACAATTTCTATTCCAAAAATAGACTTTTGTTAATTTTTCTAAAAATGAATGTAAAAATACATAGAAGTTATTTAAAGTCTAAATATATGAATGAAAATGAATTATTTTCTTCATAATACTAGGCATTATTAGGAAACATAGTACACCTATTGTATATTTTGACAAAGCTTATATCTCATAAAGCAATAAAAAATATTAAATTTGTCGCTTACCATAAAAACACAAATTAGAAAATTATGTTTGATAGTCTATCGGATAAGTTAGAAAGAGCCTTTAAGGTATTAAAAGGTCAAGGACAAGTTACAGAGATTAATATTGCTGAAACCGTTAAAGAAATTAGACGTGCTTTATTAGATGCTGATGTTAGTTACAAAGTAGCGAAGCAATTTACTGATGAAGTTAAAGAAAGAGCTTTAGGAGAAAATGTAATCAATTCATTATCCCCCAACCAATTAATGGTTAAAATTACCCACGATGCTTTAGTAGAACTGATGGGTGGTGGCGAAGAAGAAATTAATCTGAAAGGCAACCCAACTGTTATATTAATTGCCGGTTTGCAAGGTTCTGGTAAAACCACTTTTTCAGGAAAATTAGCCAACTACTTAAAAACTAAGAAAGGAAAAACTCCAATGTTAGTTGCAGGAGATGTTTACCGTCCTGCTGCGATTGATCAATTACATGTTCTTGGTGAACAAATTGGTGTAGAAGTTTGGTCTGATAAAGAAAATAAAAATCCTGTTGATATTGCTAAAAAAGCTATTGCCGAAGCTAAACAAAAAGGATTTAACACAGTAATTATAGATACTGCCGGACGTTTAGCTGTTGACCAACAAATGATGAATGAAATTGAGGCGGTTAAAAATGCTGTTTCTCCTAACGAGATTTTGTTTGTTGTAGATTCAATGACAGGTCAGGATGCTGTAAATACAGCTAAAGCATTTAACGATAAACTTGATTTTAATGGTGTAGTTTTAACTAAATTAGATGGTGATACCAGAGGTGGTGCTGCGCTTTCTATACGTTCTGTAGTGGATAAGCCAATTAAATTTGTTGGTACGGGAGAAAAAATGGATGCATTGGATGTTTTCTACCCATCAAGAATGGCAGACCGTATTTTGGGTATGGGTGATGTAGTTAGTTTGGTAGAAAGAGCTCAAGAGCAGTATGATGAGAAAAAAGCCAGAGAACTTCAAAAGAAAATTGCGAAAAATCAATTTGATTTCAATGATTTTATGGATCAAATTGGTCAGATAAAAAAGATGGGGAACATGAAAGACTTGTTAGGCATGGTTCCCGGTTTAGGAAAAATGACTAAAGGTATTGATATTGATGATGACGCTTTTAAAGGGGTAGAATCCATTATCAAGTCTATGACTCCGGAAGAAAGAGCTCAACCTAAACTTCTAAACGGAAGTAGAAGAAAACGAATTGCAGAAGGAAGCGGAACTTCTATCCAAGAAGTAAATAAGCTCATTAAACAATTTGAACAAACAGGTAAAATGATGAAAATGATGGGAGACAAAAACAAAATGGCTCAGATGATGAAGAGTTTACCCAACATGAAACGATAATAAATTAACAGGTAAAACGATAATAAATCTAAAACTAAGCAAGCATGCCAACTATTATTAGCGGAAAAAAGGTAGCAGATAAAATTAAACTTGAAATTGCTGAAGAAGTTTCTAAACTGAAAGATGAAACAGGAAGGACTCCTCACCTAGCAGCCGTTTTAGTTGGAAATGATGGTGCTAGCAAAACCTATGTAAATGCAAAAGTTAAAGCTTGCGAAGTAGTTGGTTTTAGAAGCACTTTAGTAGCATTAGAAAAAGATGTTACAGAAGCACATTTACTAAGCGAAATAGATAAGCTAAATAATGATGATGATTTAGATGGCTTTATTGTTCAATTGCCATTACCCAAACATATTAATGAACAAAAAATTACCGAAGCCATCAATCCAAAAAAAGATGTAGATGGATTTCATCCTACAAGTTTAGGGAAAATGCTGTTGGGTTTACCAACTTTCTTACCTGCAACGCCTCTTGGTGTTACAGAAATGCTGAAACATCACAATATTCCTACTGAAGGAAAACATTGTGTAGTAATAGGCAGAAGCCATATTGTAGGATCTCCGATGAGTGTTTTAATGTCGCAAAATACCTACCCCGGAAATTGCACTGTTACTATTACACACAGCAGAACACAAAATCTTAAAGAAATAACGCTTCAAGCAGATATATTGATTGTAGCCTTAGGCAAACCTGAATTTGTTACTGCCGACATGGTAAAAAAAGGAGCTACAGTAATTGATGTTGGTATTCACAGAATTGAAGACAGCTCAAAAAAATCAGGTTTCAGGTTAATAGGTGATGTAAAATTCGATGAAGTTGCTCCAAAATGTAGTTATATTTCTCCCGTACCTGGTGGCGTAGGACCAATGACCATCGTTTCTTTATTGAAAAACACTTTATTAGCTGCAAAAAATAAAAATTAAAAAAAAAATTATTTTTTATTTTTCAATCAATATATATTAATAATATTGTTGCAATATTTAATGTTTTAGATTATGGCCAGATCAATAAAAAAATTATCAAGTTTCGATAAAAAAATCCAAAAAGAAATTGTTGGATTAATTGAAGCTGACGATATTAAAATGGTAGATTTCCCTTACAAAGGAGAAATCGAAAGAGGAATTATTTGGAAAATTAATGAAGAAGATTCTTATTTAGTTGTATTAGATAACTTTAAATCAGCTGTTAAGTTAGTTGAACCAGATGATGAAGATGAAGATGAAGACGATGACACTCCGGAAGCAGCTGACAACTTTGATGGAATTAATGATGACATAGAAGTTGAAGCCGATGATGAAGAAGATGACTTTGATGAAGAAGAAGATTTAGATGAAGATGATGAAGATTAATTTTAATTAATTATTCATTAAATCCTTACACCAAATTACACCCCAAAAAAAAATTGGTATTATCCGGCATTTAAACTTTTACTTATTAAACGCTACACAAATAAAATATTCAAGTAACAACACAAATCCTCAATTAAATTGAGGATTTGTATTATCCGGTAATCCCTTCTTTGAAACTATTAAATTCTCACACCAATAACACAAACATCATCTACTTGTTCATTATCACCTTTCCAATCTCTAAATTTCTCTAATATTAACTCTCTTTGAGTACTCATGGATAATTTGCTTATAGAGATAAGGAAGTTTTTAAATTGTTTAGACATAAATTTCTTTCCTCTTTCACCTCCAAATTGATCTGAAAATCCATCTGAAAAAATAAACAAACTATCTTCTTTTTGTAAGGAAATAGTATTGGTTGTAAATGGTGTTGGATTTAACGTTTTTCCAACAGGTTGCTTATTAGGTTTATATTCAAACAATTCACTCTCATTATCTTTAAAAGACCTTATTAACCACAACGGACTATTAGCTCCAGCCCATTGTAATGAAGAATAAAAACCATCTTTTTCTATATCATTCTTATCTAACATACATAAAGAAATATCCATTCCATCTTGTATTGTCCCTCCATGATTATTAAATGCTTCGGTAATTATTTCTCTTGCTTTATCTAATATTTCACCTGGATTTGTTAACTCATAATCATTTACACATGTATTTAACGCATGGTTACAAATAACCGATACCATTGCCGCAGGGACACCATGTCCGGTACAATCTGCTACAGCATAAAATACTAAATTATCTTTCTGTTTGTACCAATAAAAATCTCCTGCAACAATATCTTTAGGTAAATACACCAGTAAACTATTACTTAAGTTTGTATTAAACTCATCTTCTGAAGTTAAAATAGCTGATTGTATTCGTTTAGCATACTGAATACTATCTTTAATTTCTTTACTTTTCTCCTCAATATTTTTGTTTACCTTAGATATCTCTCCATATTTTCTTTTAAGTAATATGTTAATTTTTTTATTTTGAAGAGTATAATATAAAACAAATAGTAAAAGTATTACCAAAATAACAAAGCCCCCAATAATGTAGTACCTCGTATCATTAGATATTTCAATTAAATCTTGTTTAGGAATAACCGTTCCAATGTACATAATACTACTTTCATTTAAATAAAATGGTTTTATGCTTGCCCACCAAGTTTCATTATCACTATTAAATTTAAAAGTTTGAGTTAGCAATGCTTTATTCTTGTCCCAAACATTAAATGCATTAGCTACAGCAGGTATGTTTACCTCATTAACTGATTGTAATAAAGCTCCTTTATCATTATTGATGTTTTTATTATCCGGAAGTGCTAAGTAACTTAAATTCTCCGAAACAATAAATGTCATCGAATTAGGTGTAGATTTAATGTCTCTAGTAAAGTTTGACAGATCTGATAAGGTAACATCAAATGCAAGAATTGTAATTTCATTAGTAAAATCATTTTCCCATCCTATAGAAGCCGTTAATCCAATTTCACTATTAGTGTTAAAGATATAAGGAGTAGTCCAGGTAACTTCATTGTCATAAAGTTTTTTCATAGCGTTAGTATGCCAATCTCTTTCTGAAGGTAATTTTATCAATGGATTTTCCCAAGATTTTATTGTATATAAAGAATCTCCTTCTTTTTTCCACTGACTAAATTGGGCAACATTATTATTAATCTTTAAATCAACTTTTCGAGTAAATACTTCTGATTCATCGGAGAACAAATCTATTTCATAAGATTTTTCATTAGCAATTCCTATAGATGAAATTTGTGGATAATTTTTAAGAACAGGCATAAAACAATCTACTATCTGAGATTCAGACATAGTTAGGTAAGACGTTTGTTGTTTTCTTTCCTTTTCAACAAGAATAGCTCTACCTACAGTCTCAAAAAAATCGTTTAATTTATGTTCTGAAGTAACCATAAATTTTTGTGTAAGCGAATTGGCAAGTCTAGTTTCTGTGCTTCTTAGTTTAAACAGCATCATGGTCATAATTATTAAAGACACTATTATAATCACTAAAATAATATTGGTAATAATAATTTTTGTAAGGTTTTTCATTTGTCGCAGTTTACGGGCACAAAATAAACTATTCATTATCAAAAACTAATAAGCATGATTTGGTATATTAGAATTTTAAAACTCAGTATTTATACTTAAGAATTAGATAAGTAATTAGCCAGAAATTGAAATATGTGTATCAACTTAACAAACTATTTACAACAAAAAAGACCGAACAATTAATCGTTCGGTCTTTAAATTTATACTTAATACTAATGAAGATTACCCTCCAAAGTCATCAAATCTTACATTTTCAGGAGGTACACCCCAATCGTCACACATTTTTGTAACGGCATTGTTCATTAAAGGTGGCCCACAGAAATAAAATTCTATATCTTCCGGAGAATCATGTTTACTTAAATACTGGTCTATTACCACTTGGTGAATAAAGCCTACAAAACCATCTCCTTCTTCATCATGAATATCTTTTTTAACTTTCCAATTATCAGATTCTAATGGTTCAGAAAGTGCTAAGTAAAACTTAAAGTTAGGGAAGTCTTTTTCCAAATCTCTAAAATAGTGGATGTAAAACAATTCTGCTTTAGATCTACCTCCATACCAATAAGTAACTTTTCTGTTGGTTTTTATGGTTTTAAATAATTCATATAAGTGAGAACGCATTGGAGCCATTCCTGCACCACCACCAATATATAACATTTCAGCATCAGAATGGTTAATAAAGAATTCACCGTAAGGACCTGAAATAACTACTTTATCTCCTTGTTTTTGGTTGAAAATATAAGATGATGCTACACCTGGGTTTACATCCATCCAATCACCTTTATCTCTATCAAAAGGAGGAGTCGCAATACGTACATTCAACATAATTTTTCTTCCTTCAGCAGGGTACGAAGCCATTGAATAAGCTCTAACAACCTCTTCGTCATTCTTCATCACTAATGGCCATAACTTAAATTTATCCCAATCCGGTTTAAATTTATCTGGCTCTCCCGGATGATCTTGAGGATGAGCTGTTATATCCATTTCCTCATACTTAATAGTACATGGTGGAATTTTAATTTGAATGTACCCACCGGCTTTGTAGTCCATATCTTCAGGGATTTCTACAATAAACTCTTTAATAAAGGTAGCCACATTGTAGTTAGAAACAACTGTTGCTTCCCATTCTTTAATTCCTAAAATTTCCTCTTCAATTTCAATTTCCATGTCTTCTTTCACCTTCACCTGGCAGCCTAATCTCATACCTTGAGCAATTTCCTTTCTGGAAAAATGAGGTTCCTCTGTTGGTAAAATACTTCCACCACCACTTTTAACCTCACACTTGCATTGAATACAAGTTCCGCCACCACCACAAGCAGAAGGTAAGAAAATTCCTTGATTACTCAACGTATTTAACAGCGTACTTCCCGCTTCTACTTCTAAAACTTTATCGTGGTTAATGGTAATTTTTACCGGTCCTGAACTTGTCAATTTTGACTTGGCCCAAAGCAGTAATAATACTAACAATAATGTTACAATTGTGAAAACTATAACTGCAACTATAATTGTTGCTGTGCTGATTGCTAAAAACATATCTGAATATATTTGTTACGTAATTTTTAATTAAAGTTCAATTCCCATGAAGCTCATAAAAGCAACTCCCATTAATCCACAAATAATAAAGGTAATACCTAAACCTCTTAATGGACCTGGAACATGAGAATACTTAATTTTTTCTCTAATAGCTGCAATGGCAACAATTGCCAACCACCAGCCCACTCCGGAACCTAATCCGAAAACTGATGCTTCTCCAATATTTACATATTGTCTTTCTTGCATAAACAATGCACCACCAAGTATAGAACAGTTTACCGCAATAAGTGGTAAGAAAATACCTAATGCACCGTACAAAGCAGGAGCAAATTTTTCAACAGCCATTTCTACTATTTGAACAGTTGATGCAATAACTGCAATGAACATAATAAAGCTCAAAAAGCTTAAATCCATAGTTGCATATTCTTCTCCTAACCAAGATAAAGCGCCTTCTTTTAGTACATAGTTTTCTAATAAATAGTTAATAGGAACGGTTACTCCTAATACAAATATTACAGCCAACCCTAATCCGTTAGCTGTTGTTACTGTTTTTGATACAGCCAGGTAAGAGCACATCCCTAAGAAATAGGCGAAAATCATATTTTCTATGAAGATACCCTTTACGAAAATGTTAAAATATTCCATGAGTCGTTAATTTAATGCTTTTATAATTAATGATTTTCTTCAATTAGTTTTCTGTTTCTACTTCTTTGTATCCATATATAGACACCTACAGTAATTAAGGCCATTGGAGGTAGAATCATTAAACCATTGTGTTCGTAACCTGTATTATTAGCTAAACTTGTTAAGATTTCTATTTTACCTACCACAGGCAATGTTAATGTACCTGAACCAAATAATTCTCTGAAAAATGCAACAACAATTAAAATTATTCCATATCCAAAAGCATTTCCTACCGCATCTAAAAATGAAGCTCCCGGTTTGTTTCCTAAAGCAAATGCTTCCAACCTTCCCATAATAATACAGTTGGTAATAATAAGACCTACGAATACCGAAAGTTGTTTACTCACATCATAAACAAAGGCTTTAAGCACTTGGTCAACTAAGATTACCAAACTTGCTACAATTACCAATTGAACAATAATTCTAATTCTAGATGGTATTACCTTTCTTAACAAAGAAACAATAACATTGGCTCCTATTAACACAAACAATACGGATACTGCCATTACAAAAGCTGTCTCAACTTTAACGGTAATTGCTAATGCTGAACAGATACCTAAAACTTGAACGGTAATTGGATTATCGTCATTAAGGGGGTCCTTAATAAGTTTCATGTTTTTCTTAGAAAATAATGATTCGCTCATAATTTTATAGTGTTAAGATTTTAAATAAGGTTCATAAATTTTTAGTGTTCTTACTAACATTTCAGTAACACCATTACTGGTAATTGTTCCGCCACTAATAGCATCAACACCATGCTTGTCACCTTCCGGAGCACCACCTTTAATTACTCTAATAGATTGATAATCTCCTGATTCGTCAAAAACTTTCTTCCCTACAAATGGTTCTTGAAACCATCCTTGGTTAATTTCTGCTCCTAATCCCGGAGTTTCTCCTTTATGATCGAAAGAAGCTCCTGCTACAGTGTTTTTATCTGATTCAAGTGCAATATATCCCCAAATTGGTCCCCAAAGTCCTTTTCCTACTAATGGAATAATGTACTTTTTGCTTCCTTCGCTTTCATAAATAAAAATGGGAAAGTTTTTTTGTCCACCAGATTTATATTCTTTTAAAATATCTACTTTAAATGCATCTCCTTCAATTTGCTCACCTTTATCGTTCAATACAATTTCTTCTGTAATGTATTTATTATAAGCATCCTGAGCTTCATCTCTTGTTACCTCTATACCAACAGACTTAAGAATATTTTGCATTTTTTCTCGTTCTATGTTTTGATTTTGCATCGGTTTTAAACCTTCTGAAGCAAAAGCCAACAATAGTGCTACTATTACTACCATTACGATTGAGAATCCTATGGTATATTTATTACTATTTACATCCATTTTTTTATAGTTTAAGCTTTAACACTAACTCTTTTAAGTCTTTTTTTAATATTTGCAGCAATAACATAATGGTCGATTAACGGAGCCATAATATTCATGAATAAAATAGCTAACATTACTCCTTCCGGATATGCCGGGTTAAATACTCTAATCATAATAGCAAATATTCCTATTAAAAATCCATATATGTATTTACCTGTATTTGTTTGAGAACCTGTAACAGGGTCGGTTGCCATAAACACAGCTCCAAATGCAAATCCTCCTATTACTAATTGATGCATTGGTGTTAACTCCATAAATGGATTTGCTCCCCACAAGTTGAATAACAAAGCCATAACATAACCTCCAACAAAAGTGGATAACATTATTCTCCAACTTGCTATACCTGTAATTAATAATAATAATGCTCCTAACCCTATTGCTAAAGTAGAAGTCTCTCCAATAGAACCCGGAATAAAACCAATAAATGATTCCATAACACTGGCATTCATTGTATTTAACGCTTCTGTACCTCCTTTAACTGCTTGTGCTAATGGTGTAGCTCCTGAAAAACCATCAACTAATTGCTGACCTTCTTCTAAACCGGTATTTACCCAAACTTCGTCACCCGACATTTTGGTTGGGTAAGCAAAGAATAAAAATGCTCTGGCAGTTAATGCAACATTTACAATGTTCATTCCTGTTCCTCCAAATACTTCTTTACCTATTACAACAGCAAAAACAGTTGCTACTCCTACCATCCATAATGGCACATCAACAGGTAATATTAATGGAATTAACATCCCCGAAACCAAAAAACCTTCTTGAATAGCATGCTTGTTAAATGCAGCAAAAATAAATTCTACACCTAATCCAACTCCATAGGAAACAATTACTATTGGAAGTACTTTCAACGCTCCAAAAATAAATTTATCCATAAACATATCACACACATGGTTAGCATTAGTAACTTCTCCTAAGGCTAAAAAGTGTTGGTGTCCAACATTATAAATACCAAATAATAAAGAAGGAATTAAAGCAAAAATTACCATTACCATGGTTCTTTTTAAGTCTATTCCATCTCTAATGTGTACCCCATTTTTATTGGTATGACCAGGTACAAAAAACAAGGTGTACATTCCATCCCAAACCGTGTAAGCTAAAGGAAACTTCCCATCAGCTTTCGGTTTTATTTTTTGCATAAAATTGTCTAATGCTTTCATATTTTAATTATAAGTGTAAGTGCTTACAGTTTACTTTTATATTTATTATTAGCTCATTTCTTTTTTAAGCTTATTCAAGCCTTCTCTAACATACTGTTGAACAGGAGTTTTTGAAGTACACGCATATTCGCAAAGTGCAAAATCTTCAGGAGCTACTTCATAAATACCTAACTTCTCCATGTTATCAATATCATCTACCATAATAGATTTTAGTAATTGAACCGGATAAATATCCATAGGGAAAACTTTCTCGTATTCGCCTGTAACAACTAATGATCTTTCTTCACCATTCATGTTGGTATTTAAGTCATATTTCTTATTAGGCATTAATTTAGAGAAAAATGTTCCTGAAAGACTAAATTTATCGAAACCGGGAGCTAACCATCCAAAAAACTGGTTGTTTCCGCCTTCTGGTATCACGGTTAATTGGTAATCGTAAAAACTTAAATGACCATCTTCAGAAATTTTTGTTCCTGTTAATGGATTTCCGCTAATATATCTTCCGCCCTCTTCTACATTTCCTTTAACAATAGCATCTATTTTAGCTCCTAAAACGGTTTTAATATAAGCTGGTTTCTTTACTAAAGAACCGGCAAAAGCAATAGAACGAGTTGCATCAAACTTACCTTCTTTAAATAGTTTCCCAATAGTTAACACATCTAGTGCTTTAAGTGTCCAAACAATGTCACCTTTGTTTATTGGTTCTATATGATGAATTTGAATACCTACATTCCCTGCAGGGTGTGGTCCCGCAATTCTGTTTATCTGAACATTTTTGGCAGTTGTAAATACTTCATCAGCATTTGTATTTCCATTTATGTTTAAATGAACTTTACCATCAGTAAGTTTTACTAAAGCATCTAACCCTGCCTGAAATTCAGCTGATTTACCATGAGCAATAAAACCATAATCCGGTGCTAATGGAGCTGTATCTATAGCTGTAATATGTATAGCTTTTGGCGTATCTTTAGGATTGGCAATTATATCATAAGGACGTTGTCTGATAAATGGCCAAACACCACTTTTCAGCATATTTTCTTTCACTTCTTCTCTCGACAACGTTGAAGCATCTGCTTGCTTAAAAGATTCGTATTGAATTTCAGCATCAGCTTTTACTTTTACTTCTAAAATTTTTCTTTTATCACCTCTAACAACATCTATCACTTCTCCGCTAACCGGTGATGTAAATAAAACCTCTTCTATCTCTTTATTATAAAATAACGGAGAACCTGCTTTAACTTTATCACCAACTTTTACAGAAAGTTTGGGTATTAAAGTAGGAAAATCAGTAGGCTTTAAAACAACTTCCGTTGCAGTAATAGTATTAGTGTGTAATTTTTCGGCAGCACCTTTTAGGTTAATATTTGCTCCCCTTTTAATCTTAACGTCTTTTGACATAGTTTTTTTAGATTAAATTATAACTGCGACAAAATTATAAAATTCGGTAATCTGGCAAAGGAAATATTAAAAAAAATAAACTTTATTTGACAACTACTCGCTTAACATCGCTTAATATCTTAATTTTACTGATGAATATTTTTATTAACACCTTTTTTGGCTTAAATGTTGACGTTTTGATAACCAACGTTTTATTTATTTTAATTTTCTTTATTCAATGAAAAAATTCTTCCCAATAATAGTTATTTCTGCATTTTCTATTAGCTTATTTATTTTTATTTCAAGTTTTATATCAAAAGAAATTATTTCGGACGATTATACAGGCAATAATTATTTAAGATATGAAGACTATATTTATGTTGACCATATAAAAACGGTACTACTTCATCATACAGGAACCCCTTTAAGTAATCCTATAATTCCATTAAACGGAACCGAACAATTGCTGTTAAGCTTTGATGATTTTAAAACCCTTCCCAGAGATTATTATTACTCTGTTGTGCATTGCAATGCCAACTGGACTCCTTCCGACCTTAGACCCAACGAATACATTAATGGCTTTTTTGAAGATATCATTTTCGATTACCAATATTCTATTAATACAGATATCCCTTATTTACATTACCAATTACAAATCCCTAACGAAAACATCTCATTTACCAAATCGGGCAATTACCTTATAAAGGTTTACGAAAACGGAAAAGAAGATAAACCCATGCTTACTAAACGATTTATGGTTTATGATAGCAAAGTTTCTATTACCATCGACCCAAAAAGAGCTACCAATGTAGAACATCAGTTTACCAAACAAGAAATTGATTTTAACATCGACCATACGGGCTACGAAATAATTGACCCTTTTAAGGACTTACAAGTAGTAATTATGCAAAATTTCAGATGGGACAATGCCATTTACAACCTTCCACCCCGTTTTATTAAAGGACAGGAATTGGTGTATGATTATGAAACGGAAAATAGCTTTTATGGTAACAACGAATTTAGAGAATTTGATTTAAAAAGTATTCGCTACCAAACCTTAAATGTAGAACGTATTGAATTCAACAGTGTAAAGAAAATGAATGAGGCTTACTTGGTACCGGATGAAAACCGATCGTATAAACGATATACTACCAACCCCGATATTAACGGAAACTTTTTGATTAAACGAAACGAAGGAGAAAGAAGCGAAGTAGAAGCCGACTATGTTAATGTACATTTTACACTAGCCAATATTCCTCCTAAAGACGGTGTTTTTTATGTGTTTGGTAAACTAAGCGATTGGAAATTTAAAGATGACTTTAAAATGGCTTACGATTCTGCCTCGAGCAGCTATACTACAGATGTGATGCTTAAGCAAGGTTTTTATAATTACACCTATTGCTTATTAAAAGATGGTGCTAAAACTACGGGCGACATGACAGAAATTGAAGGTTCGCACTCCCAAACCGAAAATGATTACATGGTGTTGGTTTACCACAGACTACCCAATAGAATTTATGATGAACTTATTGGTTTTCAAACCATCAACACTAAAAATCAGTAAATCAATTATTTGTCAGCTCATAAATGATAGAAAAGTATTACCTGTTTTACATCCTTGCTTTTGTTGCCGAAGTTATCGGAACGGTTAGTGGTTTTGGTTCTTCTATCCTATTTGTACCTATTGCTTCCATTTTTTTCGATTTTAAAGTTGTATTAGGAATAACCGCTCTTTTTCATGTGTTTAGCAACCTCTCTAAAATATTTTTATTTAGAAAGGGCTTGGATAAAAATGTAGCCATTAAATTGGGGATTCCTGCTGTAATCTTTGTAATCATCGGTGCTTTTCTGAGCAAGTTCGTTCCTCAACAAGAATTAGAGCTGCTCATGAGTTTGCTGCTTATTGCATTGGCCGTTTACTTAATTATTTATGCCAATAAAAAAATTGAAAAAAGCAACAAAAACCTTTATTTAGGTGGCATGGCTTCGGGCTTTCTGGCAGGATTAATTGGAACAGGCGGTGCCATTAGAGGGCTAACCTTAACCGCTTTTAGCTTGGAAAAAGATATTTTTATTGCTACTTCTGCCTTAATAGATTTGGGTGTTGATGCCAGCAGAACCATTGTTTATTTCTTTAATGGCTATATCGTTAAAGAATTTTTGGTCACCATTCCTATATTAATAGGCATTAGCTTTTTAGGAAGTTATGTAGGGAAATTAATCCTCGAAAAAACGCCCCAACATTTTTTTAGAATGTTTGTACTGGCGGTAATTATCCTTACTTGTCTGTTTCAAATAAGCAAGTATATTTTTAATTGGTAGTTATTACCTAACCTCATAAACTTATCCCCTAAATTATGACTATCATCAGTTTAATTGCTATTTAGTTTTTATAGTTTTGCACCTATTATTTTAATAGCGACTATATGAGTGTAGAAAACAGTAAACGAACTTTTAGCCCAACAAGCATAGCCGAATTAAACCAAAAATACAGAACATTAACTCCCGAACAACGGGTTAACGAGTTGTATAAAGATTTTGAGGAAGTAGAAATAATGCTTACCTCCTCTTTTGCGGGTACCTCTGCCCTACTACTCAAGCTGTTTTCAGACATCCATCCATCTCAGGAAGTATTGTTTATAGATACCGGTTACCATTTTAAAGACACCATTATTTATAAAGATTACCTTACCCAATTATATAACTTAAAAGTAACCAGTGTTGGTGCCGAAAAGTGGAAACATGATTTTACCACCAAAGACCAAACCTGGAAAAAAGACCCCGATTTATGTTGCTCCATTAACAAAGTAGAACC
>DATCTM010000142.1:0-29982 GCA_036567945.1 Vicingaceae bacterium | reverse complement strand
GGATCAAACTCTCCGTTGTAATTATTCTTATTTGTTTCTAAAAAATTACTACGCGTTGATTTTACTCAAGGATATTTACCTTTTTTTCTCTACTTCAATTTCTTCAAAGAACTCTCTGTTTCTCCCGCTTTTTCCCCTCTACTTCCCATCATTTCGTCTCAAACGGGCTGCAAAAGTACAACTCTTTTCCTTTTCCCAAAACTTTTTTTTACTTTTTTTTTACTTTTATCTTTTACACCCCTTAATCACCTGATTGTGAAGACAATTTTTTTACTTTCTTTTTTTCTAATATTTAATTTGTTTATTGTACTGCTCGCTTTGATTTATAGATTATACTCTTTATCTTTTATCTAATATGCTTCACCTTTATACTTTATATTACGCCCTTTCATATCTGAAATATTATCAATTTTCTTCTATGCGTATGTTTAAAGAAAGTATATGTACTTAAAATAATAATTCAAAAGTTAGTCATAGCTTATTTCTCTCTATCTAATAGCATTAAATTAACACTATGTTTAAAAATAGATTTGCTTTCAATGGTTAAAATTTTATACATTTGCTTCCCCTTTTGTTAATTATTTATAAATCATTGATATGAAATTTTTTAAACTATTAGTCCTTTTTATTCATCTCTTTATTTTTGGTTCCGGCAACTTGTTAGCTCAAGCTACAGCAACCCATCAACAAGAAGTAACAACCATGTATTATTATGATTTTTCTGGAGAATTATCGGCTACAAGCATTTCTCAAATAGAAACAGAAGTAAGTCAACTTGTTAATGTTTTTGAGGCTAAAGTAAAATATAAAGAAGAAAAACAATTGGGTCAATTAGTAGTAATTATTAAAGAAAAACCTAGAAAATCTGAAGGAGATATACTATTTCAGCCTACCGATTTGAAAAAAATTATTTCTCAGCACGGCTTAATGCCTAAAGAAATAAAATTTGAAACTATTAACCCTTAGTCCTTAATTTATGAGATTTTTTAAATTATTTATACTATTTATTATCACAGCATTAAGCAACAATGTTTTTGCTCAAGCAGATAATTGTTCTTTTGCTACTTCTATAAGTGTTACTGCTAACTGCTCCTCTCCTACTTCAGGAACTACTATTGGAGCGACTCAAAATATTCCGGGTTGTGTTGGAAATGCCGATGATGATGTTTGGTATCAATTTGTAGCTACTAACACATCTCATCAAATTATTGTTACACCAAGTGCTTCAATGGATCCTGTGGTGCAACTATTTTCTAATACTTGTGCTTCTTTGGTATCTATATCATGCATGGATCAAGGTTTTACAGGACAAACAGAAACCATTAATGCTACAGGTTTAACTATAGGGAATACTTACAGAATAAGAGTTTATCATTATGGTGTGGGGGCCGGTTCAGGAACTTTTACTATTTGTGTTACCAATCCTCCTCCTGCTCCAAGTAATGATAATTGTGGAAATGCCATCAATTTATTAGTAAACACGACATGTATAAACACAAGTGCCACATCAGTTGGTGCTACTCAATCGATGGTTGGATGTACAGGAAATGCTGATGACGATGTTTGGTTTAGTTTTACAGCGGTTAATTCAACAGCAACTATTACTGTAAATCCATCTTCATCTATGGATCCTGTATTAGAATTATTTTCAGGAACAGGGTGTGGAACACTTAATTCTATACAATGTGAAGATTCGGGGTTTATGAATGGAAATGAAGTGATAAATGCGGTAGGGTTAATTCCAGGGAATATTTATTTTGTTAGGGTTTATGATTATTATGGAGGTGGTGGACATCCGTTTGACATCTGTATAACAGGTCCTTCTGCATCTCCAATACCAACTAATGATGAACCATGTAATGCCATAGCTTTACCTACTGTTAATTCAGATTGTAATTTCTTACAATTCTCAACCGTTGGTGCTACTGCTTCAATGGGAGCTCCTACTCCATCAGCTTGTACGGGTGGTTCTGCTCCTCAACAAGGTGGGTTTGGCGCAGGAAGTGCTGATGTATGGTTTAGTGTTGTTGTTCCTGCAAATGGTCAGATTTCAATAACTACACAGCTAAATTTTGGTATTAATGATGGTGTGATGGCTTTATATAGTGGAACTTGTGGCAGTTTAACACAAATAGCTTGTTCTGACGATTATAACTATCCAGGAACAGGAAACGATTTTAAACCTTTTATTTCTGCAACAGGATTAACACCAGGAGCTACTTATTACATTAGATATTGGGGATATGGAACAACCACAGGAGATTTTGGAATATGTGTGGCTTCTCCTGTAAATGATTTTTGCTCTACAGCATTGTATATATGTGATTTGAATGGTTATAGCGGAACTACTAGTGCTGCTTACACACCGGATAGACCTTGTAATATGCGTGGAAATGCAGAACAAAACAACCCTCCTACTTACACCTATACTCCGGGAACAAATACCGGTGGTATTTTTGGTCAAGGTGGACCTTGGGGAACAGGCGCTCCTTTATTTGATGTTCAAATTAATAATAACTCGTGGATTAAATTTACAGCAGGAAATACAACTGCTATCCTTAATGTAGCCATTAGTAACTGCTGGATTGGTAATTATCCTTCGGGGGGAATTCAAATGCAAATTTTTGAAGCAGCAACAAGTTGTTGCAATTTTACTCCTGTATCTAATTTTGAAGAAAGTTCTACTAACTTTACCATTACTGCTAACAACCTAACTATTGGTAATGATTATTACTTAATGATAGATGGTTATGCCGGAGATATTTGTAGCTACACCATAACCGCAAACTCTGGTATTCAATTTCCTGATATAGTTGCACCACGACCAAACATTTGCTATGGAGACACTACTACTTTATTTGGTCCTGATTTGGCTTCTTCTTATTTATGGACGCCTGGTGGAGATACTACTCAAAATATCACAGTTCAACCATCTACTACTACTACTTACACTTTAGTTGTAGAAGGTGTTTGTGGTAATAAACAAACCATGACAAAAACCATTACGGTAAATCCAAACCCTACTATTCAAATTAATAATGGTAATCCTGTAAGCGTTTGTAATGGTTCTACTGCAACATTAACAGCATCAGGTGGAAACACCTATGTTTGGGATGATAACAGTACTACCAATCCTAGAAATGTAAACCCGGCCACACCTACAACTTATTGGGTAGAAGGAATAGATGCAAATGGTTGTGTGGGTTATGATACTACAACGGTTCAAATTTTAACACAACCAACAGCAAGTATTACTGCTAATGATACTGCTATTTGTTTAGGCGAAAGTTTAGTTTTACATGCTTCAGGTGGTGGAACTTACACTTGGAGTGACAATTCTACTTTAGATTCATTAATTGTTTCACCATCAACTACTACTACATATTGGGTTGCAGTTGATGTGGGCGGTTGTACAGATACAGCCTATTTTACTGTTACTGTAAACAATCCTCCTACCCCAACTATTTCAGGAAATACTACTATTTGTGTGGGAGATTCTACTACACTTACAGCAAGTGGTGGAAATGGTTATTTATGGAATACTACAGACACTACAGCTGCAATTACTGTTACTCCTACAACTACCACTACTTATAGTGTAATTGTTACCAATAATGGATGTTTTGATTCTACTAGTGTTACCGTAACTGTTAATCCACTACCTAACATTACTATTACCGGAAATGACTCTATTTGCTTAGGTACAAATGCAACATTAACAGCTACGGGTGCTACTTCTTATGTTTGGAGTAATAGTGCTACCACTCCTTCTATAACGGTTTCTCCAACAGTTACCACTACTTATACGGTTGTTGGTACAAGTTCTTTTGGATGTGTAGATTCAGCTCAGCATACCGTAAATTTAATTCCGCAACCGGTGGCTAACATTACAGGAACTGACATTATTTGTGATGGAGAAACTACCCAACTTACAGCAACGGGTGGAGGTTCTTATTTATGGAGTACCACAGATACTACTTCTACCATAAGTGTGATGCCAAACGATACAACCATATACACTGTTATTGTTACCACTAATGGATGTGTTGACAGTACTTCTTACACCGTTCAGGTAAAACCTTTACCAACTATTAATGCTTATACAGATACCACTATAATGATGGGGCAATCTACTCCTATTTTTGCTCAAGGAACGCCTCCTTTTGTTTGGACACCAAGTGATAGTTTATCGTGTACAACTTGTCCTAATCCAACAGCATCACCAAGAGAAACTACTACCTATTGTGTGCAAACGCAAAAAGATGGTTGTTTTAATTCCGCTTGTGTAACGGTTTATGTAGATGAAACTTGCGGAGAAGTTTATGTACCCAATGCTTTCTCACCTAATGGCGATGGTAATAATGATTGCCTAAAAGTATATAGTAACTGTTTATCAGAAGTATTGTTTAGAGTATATTCTCGTTGGGGAGCTTTAATTTATGAGACGGAAGATATTAATGGCTGTTGGGACGGGTTTTATAACGGTACTTATCTTAACTCTGGTGTGTATGCTTATACTGTAGAGGCGAAATTAATTAATGGAGAAGAAATAGAATTGAAAGGAGATGTTACTATCTTTAAATAAGAAGCTAGCTATTAAAAAGACATGAAAAAAATAATTATACCAATATTAATGTGTTTTGTGAGCAGCATTTTTGCTCAAGATATTCACTTAAGCCAGACACACATGACTCCCTTATTGGTAAACCCAGCCAATGCAGGTGCTGAATATACCATGCGTGGAATTTTGAACTACCGTAGCCAATGGGGAAGCGTAACTACTCCTTTTAATACTATGATGGCTAGTTTTGATATGAACTTTAAGCCTAAAAACAGTAGCAAAAAAGGCTATTTTGCAGGAGGTCTTTACTTTTTTAATGATGAAGCCGGAGAATCGCAAACCAAAACCACTCAAGTTAACCTTAGTGTTGCTTACCATGTAAATATCAATGATAAAAATACGCTTGGTTTAGGAGTTCAGGGAGGTTATTTTCAGCGATCTACTTCTATTGCTTCTCTTAAATGGGGAAGTCAGTATGATGGTTTTCAATACAATTCTACACTTACTTCTAACGAAGGTAATGGTAGTGATAATTTATCATTTGGCACTACCGATTATACTTCGGGAATTGTTTGGACTTACAGAAATGATGAAAATTACCTTTCAGGAAAAAAATTGCTGATAAATAGTGGTATTTCTATGCACCACTTAACCAAACCCGATTTTGAGTTTCAGAATGTTTTTGCTGACCAATTACATTACCGATGGATATGGCATGCCAATGCTATTGTTGGTGTAAGTCCTAAATTTACGGTATTGCCTTATTTATTTTATTCCCGACAAGGAGCTATAAATGAAATAATGTTTGGCTCTAATGTATTGTATAAATTTAAAGAAGAATCTAAATACACACAAAATGTAAAAGGTATGGCTATGGGTGGCGGTTTATTTTACCGTTGGAACGATGCTGTAGTTGCCATGCTTTGTTTTGAAATTGATAATTACAACCTTACCTTTAGTTATGATGTAAATACTTCTTCATTAAATGATGCTTCGGGCGGACAAGGGGCTTATGAAATTGCTTTTAGATACGTTTACCCTAACCCATTTGGTGGTGTTAAGAGTAAGGCAAGGTTTAATTAAAAGTCTCTCTTACTTCTAAACTCTAGAGGACTTTTCTTACAACATAAAGAATACTGAATAAAAAAAGAGGCTGATTATTTTAATCAGCCTCTTTCTGTTTCATCAATAATAGATATTATTGTTTGAATAGTTTGTGAGAGTGTATCATTTCTCCATTGCTATAAAGGTTAACAAAGTAAACTCCAGCATTATAATCAGATAAATTCAACTTTATACTATTTTCGTTTATTGAATTATTTTCTTCAATTAATTGTCCATCTATTGAATATAATTGGTAAGAATAGTTATTATTTGACTTGCTTAAGCTAATGTTAACAAAGTCTGTAGTTGGATTAGGAAAAACTTTCACTTTCACTTCATCTTGCTCTGAAATGTTTGAAACTATCGTACTTTCAACATTAATATCGTCAAATAAGAAACCATCGTTTCCTCCTGCAAAATAATAATTATCGTATTGCTGAAGCTTTATAACATAAGTAGCAGTAAAATTTAAGCCATGTACAGTATTAAGGCTATCTAAATTTAAATCGAAATAGTACCACTGTAAATCAGTATAAGAAGCACCATTTAAATCAAGTACTTTAGTAAATGAAGTTCCACCATCATCAGAAATATAAATTCCATCTTGTGGTTCAGTTTCATCATTCCATTCTGCCCACCAAAAAGTAAATCTAACTTGTGTTTCGCCTAGTAAATCTAAACCAATCCAAGCTTCATTGGTTACATAACTTCCTCCCGGACTATTATCCATACCTAGCCATAAACTATCTGTATGTGCTTTTGCGGTATCTCCACTCCATATTAAACTCGTAGAGTTCCAAATTTGTATTCTTCCATCTTGAGAACTTGAAGTAGTGTACCAATTGTTATCTAAAGTACCACTCTCAAAACCTGTTGCATAAGGAATGGCAGCATAGTTAGTAATCTGAGCATTTATTGCCTGAAAACCCATAATAGAAATTGCTAATAAGTAAATTTTTTTCATACGTTTAAATTTTTAATTCATAATTGATTTTTACTCTACTAAAGTATTTATTTATATTTAATTTGCCAACTATATTTTATTAAAATAAGCAATATATACCTGTTGAAAAACTATTTACTTGATTTATAAGCTATTTTTTATATATTTGAAAATAAGTCTGATTAAGTCAGACCTACTTGATTTATTAGCGGTAATTATAAAACAGTAAAATGAAATTTAAACTCAGGCCTTGGAAGATATCTGACTTAGACAATTTGGTGAAGTATGCCAACAATTGGAACATTGCAAAAAATATGACTGATCAATTTCCTTTTCCTTATTCTGAAAAAGATGGAAAAGCATTTATTGAAATGGCAACTAAAGACGACCCCATACATATTTTTGCTATTGACATTGATGGACAAGCGGTAGGTGGAATTGGCATACATCCGCAAAATGATATTCATAGAAAAAATGCTGAACTCGGATACTGGTTGGCAGAACCATTTTGGGGACAAGGTATTATTAGCAATGCTATTAAACTTATTGTTGATTTTGCTTTTGAAACCTATGCTATTAACCGAGTATTTGCCAGACCTTATGGAACCAACATTGCTTCGCAAAAAGTATTAGAAAAGAACAACTTTGTGTTGGAAGGAAAATTTGACCAAGTTTTAATTAAAGATAACTTATTATTAGATGAGTTAGTTTATGCCATCAGACGTGAAAACTGGAAGCCACTTGTTTAAAATAACACCCACCCTAAATAGCTATTTTGATGGTTTATAAACTATTTTTTATACATTTGGGAAAAATAAGTCTGATAAAAACCCATACCTATCTATAAATTAACGGTCAGGCTAAAAAATGACCGTAAGTATTAAATAAGCTAATCAATTCTATATTGAAATGACATTAGAAGATTTAGGATATAATGATAAACTTGAAAAATTAAGGAATGAGTATAACCTTAAAGAGTTTGAGATTGGAAGAGTAATATCAGAACACAAAGAAAGATATATTGTAAAGACTGAGAAAGGAGAATTTGAAGCCGAGATAACAGGGAATTTACGATTTACCGCAAAAAGTCGTGAAGATTTTCCCGCTGTTGGTGATTGGGTGGCAATAACAATTTATGATTCAGATTTCTCCATTATTCATAGCATATTACCGAGGTTCTCTGTTATTTCCAGACAGGACGTTAGCAAATTTGGAGAGATACAAATAATAGCAACAAATATTGATTACGCATTATTGGTGCAAGCCGCTGATAGGGATTTCAATATTAATAGACTTGAAAGATACCTGACAATTTGTAATTCATCAAAGGTTAGCCCTATTATAGTGCTCACTAAAATTGATTTAATTGATGAACAGCAGACTTTAGAGATATTGGAGAAAATAAAAGCTCGAATTCATCATGTTCCGATTATTGCAATAAGTAACGAATCTCAAGATGGGTACGACAAAATAAAAACGATTATTGAAAAAGGTAAAACCTATTGTATGCTTGGTTCTTCAGGTGTTGGAAAATCTACACTATTAAATAATCTTTCCGGAAAATCTAAAATGCGAACAGGTAAAATTAGCCAGCATACAAATAAAGGGAAACACGTTACAAGTCACAGAGAATTAATTATTCTTGAAAACGGAGGAATTTTAATTGATAATCCGGGAATGAGAGAAGTGGGTATTGCCGATGCAACAAGCGGATTAGAAATTACATTTGATATGATTACCAAGCTTTCTCAGCATTGTAAGTTTAAAGATTGTACGCACACCAATGAGATAGGCTGTGCTGTTATTGAAGCGGTTGAAAAGGGAGAAATAGATAGCGCTTCATATGAAAATTACCTGAAATTAGAAAAAGAGAAGGCTCATTTTGAATCTTCGGTTGTTGAAAGACGGAAAAAAGATAAGGAATTTGGAAAATTGGTAAAGCATTACAAAAGGGACATCAACAGAAAAAAATAAAGTTCTAAAAATTACGTACCCCCTGTTTAAAGCATTTATTTGGTTAAAAACACCAACCCTAAATTGCTGTTTGGATGATTTTTAAGTTATTTTTTTATACATTTACAAAAAAATATAAGCGACCAATAAAGTGTACATATATAAGTTATATTCAATAAACAGATAATATGAATATTTATTCTCAAAACATATCAACTTGGCTTCAAGACCCAAGTTTGTTTACACAAGCAAATGCTCACTTAGTGAATGCTCCTGACCATCAATTTAATGTACACAGCATCCCCGTAAGACTTAATGATTCGATAAATACATGCGAGTATTTGAAAGAATTAATATTACAGGCAATTAATGAAGAACTATTTGAAGAGCTCCCAGTAACAAATCAGACACAAATTCACAATCAAGTACAAGCACTATTTACCAACAGGAATGATGTAAATAAATTCATTACACAAACTGATTCACTTTATTATAATGTTATTCTGTCTGGACTTGAAAGTAGAATTAAGAATTATTCAACCTTTAAAAATTCTTTAAAAGATATCGCAGGATTAAGAAGAAGTTATCAAGCTCAATTAAAAGGACTGGATAAACTTAAAAAACAAGTGAGTCAGATTGAATCAAATTTTAATAAATCAATTGAACTAATCAACAGTTTTGATGAGAAGAAAGGACTAATCGAAAGTGAATTAGCTACAAGTCAAAATAACTTGACTTCGATTAATCAAATCTATGAGCAACTAAATCAAGCAAAACAAGAAATAGAGAACTCAAAGAAAGAAGTTTTAGCTTTCAAGAGTAATATTGATAGTTACAAAACCGATATAGATGATAAAAGTGAATCAGCCAAAAAAATTATTGACGAGTTCGATAGCAAAAGAGTTCAAGTTGACAAACTAATCGAAGAATCTGAACAAGCTTTAGGATTAAAAGCAACAGAAGGTATGAGTGCGGCTCTGAATATTCAATATACTGAAGAAAAAGATACTAAGAAGAGAAAGCAATGGCTAATCACTGCAATTGTATTTCTTCTGATTTCCCTATTCGGCACCGCATTATTAATCTTAAAATTTGATTTAAATGGGAAAGAAATATCCGCTGATTCAGTGAATGGAATTATTGCAAGAATAGTATTTGTAGGCATAGCTATAACTGGCGCAACATTTGCTTCGAAGCAATATCTAAAACAAAAAAGATTAGCTGATGACTACGCATATAAACTTGTATTAGCAAAATCAATTGTTGCTTTTGCACGTGAAATTAAAAAGTATAGCCCAGAAAAGGCTTCTGAATACCTGACTGATGTATTAAAAGAAATTAATCGCTCTCCGATTCATTTTACTCATGATGATACATCTTCAATCACGGATAAACAAGTTAGTATTATTGAGAAAATAGTTAAAGCATTCAATAAAGGAAATTGAAGGACAAACACCACCTTTAAAAGATAGAGCTAAAAACCTTCGCTGCCGCCATCGTACACGCTGGTGGTGTTTTATAGCACATAAAATATAAAATCCATTTTAATCCGGCATAGCTTCCTGATAATTTTCTTCGTACCTTAAAAATTTCAGGAATGACGTCCATCTACAAGCTATCCATTACTTTTAGGATAATGGCTGCAGCAGTTTTTAATTCTTCATCACTAATGCATAATGGTGGAGAGAGCCTAAACGCAGTTGGTGTAGAAAGAAACCAAAAGCCTATTACGCCTTCTTTTAAGCAATTATCTACTACTTGTTGTACTACTTCAACTGCTTCCATTTCTATGGCAAAAAATAAGCCTGCTCTTCTTATTTCTTTTATTTTGGGGTGGTTCAACAGCAACTCTTCCAACAACTGTCCTTTTCGTTCTGTTTGGGCAATCCAATCGGTGGTTTTTAACACATTTAAACAAGCATTGGCAGCAGCAGCAATTACCGGATGTCCGCCAAAAGTGGTTATATGCCCCAACACAGGGTTATGCGTTAAAGTTTGCATCATTTCATGAGAAGCAACAAAAGCTCCAATAGGCATTCCGCCTCCTAAGGCTTTTCCGAGAGTAAGGATGTCCGGTACTACGCCATAATGTTCAAAAGCAAACATTTTTCCTGTCCTACCCATCCCTACTTGCACTTCATCAAAAATTAATAAAGCACCTTTTTCAGTACATTTATTTCTCAATACATTGATAAACTCCATCGTAGGTTTTATCAATCCTGCATCGCCTTGTATGGTTTCTATTATAACACAAGCAGTGGCTTCAGTAATCACTTCTAAAGAAGCTACATCATTAAACTTTATAAAATCTACGTTGGGCAATAAAGGTGTAAAAGCAGCCTTTTTAGTTTCGTTATTGGTAAAACTAAGCGAACCGTGCGTACTGCCATGATAAGCTCCTTCGCAAGCAACAATGTGTTTTCTTCCCGTATATCTTTTGGCTAACTTAACGGCTGCTTCGTTGGCTTCCGTACCCGAATTAACGATATAAGAACAGGAAAGTGATGCGGGTAACACAGAAGCTAAATTTTCTGCTAACGCTAATTGCGCATCTTGAATGTACTCGCCATACACCATTACGTGTAAATATTTATCGAGCTGCTCTTTAATGGCTTTCACTACTTCGGGATGACGATGACCAATATTGTTTACTGCCACTCCGGCAATCATATCCATGTATCTTTTTCCGAATTTATCCCAAATATAAATGCCTTCTGCTTTTTCAACATCAATTAAATACGGACTAGGGTTGGTTTGTCCTTGTAGTTGTAAAAAAGTATCAATTCGTTGCTGTTCCATCGGGTTATTCTAAAATTTCAATTGCATCTACACTCCACGCTTCGGCTTTAGCTGCAAAATAAGGTTTTAATTCACTCCAAAATTGTTTAAAAAAAGCTGATTTTCTGTAATTTTCTAAATGTGCTTCGCTTTGCCAATGGCTGTACGTAAAAAATATATTGGTTTGCTTTTTGTCTTTTAATAAAGAAAGGTGCTCTACTCCCTCAAAATTTCTAATGTGTTGTTTGTTGGCATTAAATTTTTCTAAAAAAGCAGGCACTTTTTCAGACTGAAAAGTCATTTTTACTATTCTAATCATCAAATTGTATTCTTATGGTATCTTTAAATTCTATTCCGAACAAATCATTAGCTCTACCATTGTTTATGGCTATTTCAATAAAACCTGTGGAGCTAAACAGGGCTACACGTTCTCCTCTGGGCACATCGTTATACGATTTAGAAATCTCACTAATGTTATAATCTGAATCTCTAAAAAGGATATTAAAGCCTCTTCCCTTACCAAACTCCTGAAACAGTTGTTTAGAAATATTGGTAATTACATTTCCGTAATGGTCTATGTAAATGGCAATTCCTACAATGGTATTGTTTTCGGTTAAGGCTCTAAACATTTGTTTTGCATTGAGCTTTTTAAGTGGTTTTCCGAGCATTTCCATGGTTCCTCCTCTGGCAATATGGCAAGCTGCTTTTATAAACACATCTTTAGTAGGAAAAGTAATTAAATCAGTATCCAAGGAAAAATCTAATGCAATGGCTTTGTTAGGAACGGTATCAAAAATCATTGAAAAAATACCGTTGTCAGCTCCAATAAAATATTGTTCTTTATATTGTACAACCACATGTGGCGAATCAATATTGGCTTCAGAATCTACTCCAATAATGTGTATGGTTCCCGGAGGAAAATCTGCATAGCACGATTTGAGTAAAAAAGCTGTTTTTAGTAAATCGAAAGCAGGTATTTCATGAGAAATATCAACAATAGTTGCCTGAGGGTAGTTTTTAAATATCGCACCTTTTACAGAAGCAACATAACTATCTGTTGTACCTAAATCTGTTGTTAGTGTAATGATGCTCATAAAAAAAGTTTCAACAATTAATTATGCAATGGTTAATAAAAACTTCTATTTAAAAAACTACTATTTCAATTAAAATAATGATTTTTACAAATGATAATTGCTTACAAAATTAGAATTAAAACCCATATAATTGAACGAAACAACAATAGATATTTCAGAAATTAACCCGGTAGATTTATACGGGGTAAACGATGCCAAACTTACTACCATAAAAAAGTTTTTTCCTCGCATAAAAATTATTGCCAGAGGAAATGAGTTAAAAGCCATTGGTGAAGACAATGAATTGAGTGCTTTTAAACAAAAAATAGCCTTACTAATAGCTCATCTGTTAAAATACAAACAACTTACTGAAAATAATATCGAACGTTTAATGAATGAAGACGGCACGTTAGAAAACAGTGAAACGCTAAGAAACGAAGCGGATGTATTGGTGTATGGTAATAGCGGACTTATTGTAAAAGCAAAAACGGCTAACCAAAGAAAATTGGTGGAAGAAATAGATAAAAATGATATGGTTTTTGCTGTCGGTCCTGCGGGAACAGGAAAATCTTACACCGCAGTTGCATTGGCTGTAAGAGCATTAAAGAATAAAGAGGTAAGAAGAATTATTCTTACTCGTCCGGCTGTAGAAGCGGGTGAAAACTTAGGCTTTCTACCGGGAGATTTAAAAGAAAAGTTAGATCCTTATTTACAACCCTTATATGATGCCTTACGAGATATGATTCCTTCTGAAAAGCTAAATGAAATGATGGATGGCGGCATTATACAAATTGCTCCTTTGGCTTTTATGCGTGGACGTACCTTAGATAAAGCTTTTGTGATTTTAGATGAGGCTCAAAATGCTACTCAAAGTCAGTTTAAAATGTTTTTAACCAGAATGGGAAAGTCTGCCAAGTTCATTATTAATGGAGATCCTACACAAATAGATTTACCCAAAAATCAACCTTCGGGCTTAATGCAATCGCTTTCGGTATTAAAAGGAATAAAAGGAATTAGTTTTGTACAATTTGACGAAAATGATGTTATTAGACATCAGTTGGTTAAAGAAATTATAATGGCTTATAACAAGTCTGAGAAATAATTTATTTTCTTTCTTTCATCTATATTTATATATTTGTAGATATAAAACCATCAATTACCTACTATGAGCTTTAGAACCGAAAAACACGATAACTACTCTATAATTGTCTTTAGCACAGATAAATTAGACAGTATTGTTGCACCCGATTTAAAATCTGAATTGGTTTTAATTAATAAGTCCGGAGAAAAAAATATCATCATGGATTTATCCAGTGTTATCTATTGCGATTCATCCGGACTAAGTGCTATATTAACCGGATATAGAGTTTGTCAGCAAGTTAATGGTATTTTTATTATTTGTGGTTTACAACCGGCAGTAGAAAAGCTAATGACCATTTCTCAACTAACTACTATTATAGATATTACCACTACTTTACCCGAAGCCTTAGATTTATTTTATGAGAAGCAGTTGAGCGTCAACTCTGACGAAAATAATACCTGATGAGTAAATTTAGTGTACTCATATTAGGCAGTGCTTCTGCAACGCCAACAGTTAACAGAAATCCAACGTCTCAATTAATAAACATTAACCACCACTATTTTTTAGTAGATTGTGGTGAGGGTACTCAGCTTCAGCTCAGGAAATACAACATCAATTTTAACAGAATACACCATATTTTTATCAGTCATTTACATGGCGATCATTATTTAGGTTTAATGGGATTGCTACAAACCATGCATTTGCTTGGCAGAGAAAAAGAATTGTTTGTTTATGGTCCTGAAGATTTAAAAACGATACTCGATACCCATTTTAAGTACTCCAAAAGTTTTTTAAAATATCCTTTACAGTTTAAGGCTGTTGATATGGAGCAAAGCTCAACTATATTTGAGAATGATAAGTTAACCGTAAACACTGTTGTCTTAAAACATAAAATTCCTTGTACCGGATTTGTATTTAGGGAAAAACCAAAACCCCGAAGAATAAATCCTAAAGCAATTGAAAAATATAAAGTGCCTAAATACGCCATTAACAAGCTAAAATCAGGTGCCGATTTTGAGTCTCCTGAAGGCGAAATCATCAAAAATAATCTACTAACTCACGATTCTTTGCCATCTTACTCCTATGCTTTTTGTTCCGACACAGCCTATTTTGAAGAAATTTTACCCGAAATTAACAATGTAAGCCTACTCTATCATGAGGCTACTTTTTTAGAAAAAGATAAAAAGCTGGCAAAGAAAACATTACATTCTACGGCAAAAGATGCGGCAACTATAGCACAAGAAGCAAAAGCTAACAGACTGATTATCGGACACTTCTCTAACAGATATACGCAACTTACAGATTTACTGGAAGAAGCAAAAAATGTATTTGAAAATACCGAATTAGCATTGGAAGGAAAAGAATTTAATATCGCTGAAAGTCAGTAATAGCAATGTTAATAGCTTGTTAATAACTATTTCCCTACTTTTTTAAAAAACTAATGATTTATACTATTTTTGATACGATAACAATATTTATTAACTAAAACTCTAAAAATTATGAACAAAGGAGAATTAATTGATGCAATTGCTAAAGATGCAAAATTAACTAAAGTTGATGCTGGAAACGCTTTAAATGCTTTCGTTGCTAACGTAACTAAATCATTAAAAAAAGGTGACAGCGTACAATTAATCGGTTTTGGAACTTTCTCAATTTCTAAAAGATCTGCTAGAACTGGAAGAAATCCACAAACTGGTAAAGAAATTAAAATTGCAGCTAAAAAAGTAGCTAAATTTAAAGCTGGTAAAGCTTTAGCTGAAACTGTTAAGTAATTAGTTTTACTTCAACAAAACAAAACCCGAACAGCAACTGTTCGGGTTTTTTGTTTTTATACAAATCCGAACTCTTTAAGAATAAAAGCTCTTCCTATTAAAATGACCTATCTAGATAATCATAAAGTATTGCTCTTTTTGCATAAAATAAAAGTAGCAAATAAGTTAGCTTAACTTATTTGATAAAAAAAGGCTACACAATAAAACTAGAACTTTATAAGTTTTCTTTACATAACCCCCTAAAACTTATCGCCATGAAGAAAACAGCTACTCTGCTTGTGTTGGCACTTAGCTTATGCATTTGCTTACAAGCCAAAACCACTACCAAAAAAATTCATATCTTATTTGATACCGATAAATATGAGTTAAATCCGACCGAAATACAAAAGTTAAATCAATTTATTACAAGTTTTCCCGATGATAACAATTATGAAATCACCATCTCAGGGCATACCGACAGTAGAGGTAGTATTAATTATAACAAACAATTATCAGTGAACAGGGCTGAAAAAGTAAAAGCTCATTTTGTAAAAAAAGGTCTCCACAAAAATATTATTAACATCCAATATTTAGGAGAATTAGCTCCTTTAAAAGCAAATGTTTCCGAAAACAACATGCAACAAAATCGTAGAGTAGAAATAACTCTAACTTATTATTATTTTGAAAACATCAGCGAACTGGAGCATGCTTTAGATGTTTATAAAGCCAACGAATATGTAATTAATCCTAAAAAAGAGCATGTACTTGAAGGAAAAAAAGGTGTGAAAATTTTAATAAAACCCAATACATTTGTTAATGATGATGGTTCTATTGTGAAGGAACCGGTAACTATTGAGGTCATAGAAGCTCTTGATATTAATGACTTTTTATCTTCCAAACTAGCCACAAATAGCAAAGGGAAAATAATAGAAAGCGGTGGTATGGTAAAATTAACTGCTACAACTGCTGGTGGTAAAACAGTTAAGATTGACCCTCAAAATCCGATAAGCATTGCTATACCCACTATAAATAGACAAGATAACATGGAGGTGTTTTTATCAAATGAAGGTAGTGACTGGACACCAACTAATCAACCTATACTTGCTTCTAGCATATCTTTCCCTGAAATGAAAACACCTATTAAGCTTGAAAACCATATTAAATTACCCAGCTATAAAATGGATAGAAGCGGACAACCTAAAATGCCTGCTAGCCCCAGAATGCCCACCTATCCTAAAGAACCTCGAAAAGAAAGCTATGAACGAAAAATTTATTGGTATCAGGTGTTTAATAAAGAAAAGATTATACAAAAACAAGAAGAGCGTTATAACAAAGCTTTAGAAAATTATGATAAGCGAGTAGGACGATACGATAAAATGCTTAAATTTTATAATAATAACATGGCAGAATATAAAAAGAAACTTAAAGAATATCGTATTGCCATGAATGAATGGAATATGAAAATAGAGAAAGAGATAAATAATTTTAAAAATACCCCTGAATATCAAGAAGCATTAAAAAGATATAACATCTTACAAGCAAAAATTGATGAAAAATATAGGAAACAATTAATTGCGTGGAAAGAATATAAAAACAAAAAACTAAGTGAAGAAGCTGAAAACATGGAAAAACTTGGCATTACCGACATAAACATGATGAATCAATATTTCTTTGCTTTCAATACATTAGGATGGGTGAATGTTGATCGATTTTATAAATATAAAGAAGAAGATAAAGAAATGATAGTATTAAATACAAAAGCCCCTAATAAGGAAGAAAAAGTATTTGTTGTATTTAAAACTATCAAAAGTATTATTCCTATGGATGCTGATTCAACCAATAATAAATACCTAAAAAATAATGTTCCTAAAAGTGAACAAGCTTCTATTTTAGCATATACCGTTAAAGATGGAAAACCAATGATTTACCACCAACCCCTTAATACTTCAAACAATTACAACCTTAATTACACTCTATCTTCTTTTGCTGAAATAAAAAAACTATTACAAGAATACATGTAATTAAAATTCAAGATTAAAATCCTAACAGGTTTTAAAACCTGTTAGGATTTTATTCTAAAACACCCCAAAAACTTCGATTTTAATTTTGTTTTTTCTCTTTAGTTTTTTGTAACTAAAAACAGCATTAGCATTGGTAAAAGGATGCCAAAAACTGATAAAGTGTTTACCTTTCTTTTTATAAAGTTTATAAATTACTAATTTGTTTTGGTGTTTTATATCTGTTTTCTTTTCTAAACTAATGTCTTGAGGAAGAAAATCACTAGTATAATATTTTTGATTGTATAATTGCGATGTGTCACAAACAAAAGTTTTTGATGTGTCAATTATTACTATATCTTCTATTGCAGATTCAACAAACCTAAATTGTTCTTTAAATTCTTTAGAAATTATAACATCATACAATATGTCGCACTTTTCCTTTTCCGTGCTTAATTGTTGTTTAAAATCAATTATTAATGTTATATAACCAACAGATTTAATTTCTATTATTTCAAGTTGTTCTGTTAAATCACACTCAAAAAAACCATTTTCATTTGCAGCAATATTTACAAAATTACTACCATTAGAAAAACCTCTCACTATTGAAAATCCGACTGGTTCTTTAGTTTCTGTATCAATTATATTTCCTGATAAAAAAGTACTATCTAAAGACATAGTTAGTGAAAATTGTCTTTTAATTATACACCCATCTTTACCACTATAACCGTAATCTGGAACACGATTAAAAATAAGCTGATTTTGTTCTTTACCGTTGAGTAAAAAAGTGGATAATTCATAATGTCTTTTATGACTGATACAGCCACTAAAAAATAAAAAAAACATACTGATTAATATATATTTCATCTAAAAACTTATTGCGTTAAAAAATAAAAATGCTCATAAATTACTAAATGACTTCTTAATAGGAAGCCTGAAACAATAAACATTAGCATTATTAAAATTGATAATAAGTACTTTTTTTTAATCATCAAATAAGTTGAAGGAACTAACCCTCCTAAAATAAAACAAAATAAATTAATCAAATAACCATTCATATAAATCGAAAAATAACTTGGTAGTAGTGGATTACTGTTTTCCATAAAATACTGAATATCATCCATAACTGTAAAAATTGTGTATAACAGTAAAAAGATATTTAATACTATAATTGAGATAGCAATATTTTTTACATTCATAAAGCTTTTTTTATTTTTTTAAAACAATTCAAATATAATTAAAATCCTTATAAACCCATTTTAATCCCTAATCACAATATCAACTGCACTACAACTGGTAAGGTAAGAGGAAAGTACTAATCGTTTTTTAGTTGTTCCATCACTTACTAATAAAGAAATGGTATTAGGTGGTATTTTACCTACATTATGAGCATATAATGTTAGCCTATTTGCAGATGTACTATCAAGTTGTAAAGTAAAACTGTGTTTTTCTTTGGTAAGCAAATGTTTCTCTAACACACATTTATTATCTAAAAACAGTGAAATAGTATCTCCATCAAAAGATTGATTATCCCAAACCGTAAACGTAATTTCATTGGCCGAGAAAGTCATTGTCCTACGATTTTTCACCGACCTGCTATTAATGCTATCAATTTGACCATCTTGGTTTACTGAAAAATAATACGCACTTTGCACTACTGTATCTTCCTCAACAAAAATAGGCTCTTCGGGGTAACCTTTGGGATAATACTGTAAGTTATCTATTAGAATGTTGCCATTGTATTTAGGCATTTCTAAGTAATAAGCTTCCAACAGCAAATAATTAGTAAGTTGAGTTGGAGTGAGTTCAAAAAAATAGCTTTGCCATTCGGTATGAGCTACCTTTCCGGAGGTCCACAACAATTCTTTTTCCATAGTTGCTGATAATCCGTAAACTCTTAATTGAATGGGATTGTTAAAGCTAAAGGTATCTGCTGTAAAATGAGGATCAAAAGCTAAGTCGATACTATAATGGTAAGTTTGATTGCTTAACAAAGGTTGTCTAAATTCCTGAAAACAAGCTTCCCACAAATAACTATCAATGATACTATACCCCCGAGCAACCATAGATATATAACTATTCCCGTGAGAAGCTTCTTTACTTACTTGCCAACTTCCCGGTTGTGTGTCAGGAGAGCTTGCCTGACCATAAACTATCCATTCACTTGGAGGGACGGCTGTTGTTGGTCTCCCTTCAAAAGAAGGATTATTAAGGTACTGAGCTTGTACGCTACTACTCCAAATAATGATGATGAATATAAATCGTTGCATTTTATTTTTGTTGGAAGCTCGAAGATAGAAGACAGAAGTTAAAAGAATAAATTATTTTCAACTTCTGTCTTCTGACTCCTGGCTTTTTTTACTTTTTAATAGTGATACTTCCTGTATTGCTCCAACATTTATATTCGTTGGTGTAATACAAGTAACCTGATGTAGCAGGAGCTTCAAACTCACCAGGAACTTCCGCTTTTAAATCTAAATTGATAGTATGAGAAGCATTAGGAGCTAAATCTCTAAAATAAAACACCACAAAATTGTCGGTAATTTCATAGAAACCTATTGTTCCTTTTTCTTGCAACTCTTTTAACTGCCATGGTTGTGCAGATAACCCTGAAGGAATTCCAACTACTGCCATAGTCATTGGCATTCCTTTGTCTTCTTTATTACTTACTTTAGTAGTTAAACGTACTGTTTCTCCTACTTTTACACTATTAGTATTTAATTCAGCTTCAACAGCTATTTTGCACTCTTTTGAAGATAATGGCAATGTAGTATTATAATCAATACTCATTGTATAAGGTAAGGCATTTTTAGTGTCTTTGTAACGAATTTCTATTTTTTGATTCCCTACTTTTAAATGCTTATCTAAATCTTTAAATTCAATCGCATTTTTCTCTCCTGCTTCATATTTTTTAGAAGCGACTACTTTTCCATCAATTACACACTCCAACACACCAGACTCTTTGGTTTGTTTAGAAAATTTAGCAAATGTTGTTAATGCTTTAAGAGCTAATACCGTTCCTTGTGTTGAGCCGAAACTTCCACTACCCGATCTTGAAGAAACTAAAAACTCTGCTGCTTTGGTAATAGCTGCTATATCTTTTTTATCAGCTTTTAACATCGCTAACATTGCTAACGCTGTGGTTTCTACTTTTAAAGAAACGCCACCCGAACGTGTAATAGAATGATTAGCATTCCAACTACCGTCTTTTTCTTGTAATTTCAATAACGCTTTCAACACACTTTCAGCTCTTTTATCTTTATAATTAAACAAAGTATTGGTCATTAAAGCTAATTGGTAGGCATCATTTGATGCTGTTGAAGAAGAGTATGCAGCCTCCAACTCTTTACTTATTTCAGCATAATTCGCTTCTGAAAGTGCGTAAACAATATAAGCATTCGTAACTTCTTCGCTAGCTCTACCAAATTGGTCTAATGCTCTTGGGTTTTTCTTAAAACCTCCTTTACCGTCTTTTCTGCTCATCAGCCATTTGGATGTTCTTTGCACCATCTCATTACTCACATCGGCATATACATGTTTCATGTCATTAAACTGCATTAAACCATAAGCAGTTAATGCTTCGTGTCCGGGTGATGATCCAAACCATTCGTAGCCTTTCTCTTTGGTCTCGTAAGAAGTTAATCTTTTATACCCTCTATCTAGTTTTTGATCTATGCTAGCAAATAACTCAGGATTATCCATTCCGGTTTCTTTCATATAACTCATTGCCATAATATTAGGATAATTACTCATAGAAGTCTGCTCAAAGCATCCTGAAGGTTCTCTGATGATACTTTCTATTCCCTTCATTAAATCATTTACCACATTCGGGTAAGCTGTTAAAGAAGCTTGTAAAGAACCATCCACCACATCTGAAAGGGAAACACTATACGTTTTACTTAAATCTTGTCCTGAAAATGCAATAGACACCGGAAATCCTTTTGGTCCAATTTTGATAGGCTGCACAAAAGCATCTTTTAATCCGTTAGCTTTAAAGCTAATTTCTAAGTTATCTTCACCTATTTCGTTCAATACTTCATAATTTAAATAAATCGTTTTTGTAGTATTGGCAGCCAACATTTGGTTCCCCGTTTCTACATTCAATACTTTAAACCCTTTAGGAGATTTTACCATTAAATTACCTATTACATCTTTATTGGTGGTATTTTTTAAAGTAAGTGGAATTTCCACTACATCACCAAAAACCACTTGTGAAGGCACTTTTACCGACATAGAAAATGGTAATTGAGTAAAGTGAGTGTATTCAGCTCTACCAATCATTCCTACTCCAACTCCCTCAACAATAGTTCTAAATGAGGTTACTTCATCGCTGTTAAAAAACTCAACTGTTGCTTGCCCATTATTACCAACTTCAATATTTCCATCCCAAAAAATAGTAGAACGAAAATCTGTTCTAATATCCACTTCTTGATTATTGGTATAGTTGGGAGTTGCAAATTCTCTTGCTCTGTAATAGTTAACATTTGGTAAGATTTTTTGGTCTTTTGCTATTAATTGATTGGCAAAGGCTCTTCCTTGAGCATTACCAACAATAACTACTTCATCTAATTCCATTTTTTCGGCTTCTTTCTTTTTATCTTCTTTTACCGGAGCTTTTTTATCCACATTAACCTTTACCATGTTTTGTTCAACTGGTTCTGCTTCCTTATCAAACGCCATTCCATCATCAAACGCCATTTCATCTACTTGTATCATTTCTTCTTCTATCATCATAACATCAACTGCTGCTGCAGGCACATTAGCTCTTTTGTTTCTCACCGATTTACTATAAGAATAAATTTCTTTGGGATCGTATAAATAAACCGTGTGGTTTTGAGTATAATTACTGGCTGTAAAACCTTGTCGGCTCATGTCTTTTGCCGTTACTTCAAAATAAGTAGGTTGATACAAAGCTTCATTAGTAATGGAGAAATATCCGTCTGCAGTAGTTTTATACGTCTTTTTAGTTTTGGTATTTTTAATGATAGCATTTGCCATAGGTTTCCCTTGATTGTTCATTACTCTACCTTTAATTATTGCTTTTTCTCCTTCAAATTGAATAGCAGGAAAATCTTCAGCCATTACTTTCTCCCAAGTAAATCTTCTCCAGCCATCGGTCATTAATAAATAATCTAAGGCTTCATCTGCTTTAGCTTCTTTATCATTAAAATAAAATTGAGGTTCTTCTACTTTGGTTTTTAAGTCATTTTCTAACATCAACGAGGACAGAATGTTACTCGATTTGTCATCTGCAAAGCTTAATAATTTATCATCCACCACTGCTAAAGAAAGATTAGCAGGCATTGGTAAACCTCTTTCGTCTGTAACTTCAATATCCATTTTTACTTTTTCTCTGGGTAAATATTGTGCTTTATCCGTTTTTAAAGAAATGTTCAATTTTTTATCTTTATTTACAAACACCAAACGTTCCGCTCTTTCAATATTTTTAGAGTCGAATAAAGTGATTTGAGCTACTCCCATAGGAAAATCTTTAGTAGGGATTTCTATTTCATTTTTTCCTCTGGCAATGTTTATCTCTGTAGCAAAATACATTTCTCCTCTTACTTGAGCAGCCAATGACATGGTTTCTGTTTCGGTAGATTGAATAGTAATTGCCAATTTTTCTTTTTCAGCATTGTTTACGTTCATCGTCCAACCTCTTTTTAAGCTTTTTGGTAAACTATATTTTTTATTAATTCCTTTAGGATGAGTAATTACTGCATAATAGGTTTTACCAATTTTAGGTTCCAAATTAAAAGCCCCCATACCATTATGAAAACTTTCAAAATTGGTAATCGTATTGCCTTCATTGTCTTTAATTATTCCTTTAATATCAGCAGGTTTACCAAATTCATTCAATGCCTTAAAAGCCATTTTAGAAATTAGCCCATCTACCAAATCTCCACCTTCCGGATAAAAACCTAACTCAATATTTCCCAACGTAATTGGTACAGAGCGTGAAATACTTTCTGTTCTTCCTTCATAATCTATCATCACATTTAACAAGCCATCATTGGTTGTCAATTCATTAGGTAACTGAAATTTCACATACGCTAAACCTTCATTGTCACTTGTTAATTTACTTTCCGTCAATTTTTGCCCATTTAATTGTACCATATATTTTACACTATAATTTGATAATGGTTGATTTTCTAACGTTTGTAAATCTACTTTACTCACTACTTCATCTCCTGGTCCGTAAGCTTTCTTCAGAAATTCCATTTTCATTTTTAAGCGAGGTAACACCACTTTTTGCACTTGAATTTCCTTTTCAAAAAAGTCGTTGGCATTTTTTTGCCAGTTGGTATAAGCTTTCACTTTATAAATTCCACCCATCACATTTTCATCTAATAAAAAATCAGCACTGGTTTTACCTTTATGAGCTATTAATTGGTGTTTTTGAGCTACATTTCCTTTGGGATCGATAAGTTCTACATACAAAATATCACTTTTATCGGAAGCTTTCATATTAGTAGCATTCCTGATAAAAGCGCTCAGCCAAATAGTTTCTCCGGGCTTATACAAAGGTTTGTCTAATTGGACATAGACCCTATCTTCAGGAAAACTTTTGTTGTAGTTATCTAATTTTACTTTTAAGGATTGTAAAAATTCATTCATTTTAAAATCACCATTTACACTAATGGTAATAAATGAACCAAAAGCAGCTACAATTGCAATAACTGCGATTAAATTTTTAATGGATTTAATTTTTAGATTTTTCATAACGATATATTTTTGGTTGTTTTTAAATGATTTTCCCTTTGGATGCATCAAAAAAATATATTCCATAAATAATAAATTGTATTTTTGAATCATGGTATATTTTAAACACCTTGTTATCTTAATTTTATTATTGGCTACAAATTATATTTCAGCTCAAGAAATTAATTTGAGTAAGCTTGCTATTACTTCTGCTGAGCATAGTAAACAAGCTGCATTTTTTTTGACTCAAAATTTAACTGAGGAAAATACTTCTGCTGATCTATTAAAAAATTACCATGAAGCACTTTTAGCTTGTGAAAAAGCAATCGTTTTTAGTGATAGTGCTATTAACAATATCGCTGATAGTTCTTTTTCTGAAAAAGTAGCTCTGTTAGCAATGAAAAACGCAAAAAATAATCAAGAAAAAGCAATGGCGATACTAGATGAACTTATTGCTCTAAATGAAACCGAAATTGATTTATACTCTCCGAAAGAAGCTACCTTATTAATTAATAATGCCGTATTAGATGCGTACAAGGCTTCTTTAGAATTAGGTGATGGAAAAATCGTTATGGTAAAAACTCCATCCATAAAAAAAGATATCCCAGCTGAAATTGAACCTGAAAAAATTCCTGATTTAATCTATAGAGTACAAATGGGGCTATTTAAACAAAAAATTGATACCGATTATTTTGGAACAGAAAACGAATTAAAATTTGAAAAAGTTAAAGAAGGAGTTTGGCGTTACTATATGGGAGATTTCCTTACCTATAAATCGGCTAAAGAAATAGAAAAAATGGTAAAAGAAAAAGGTTATGATGCTTTTTTAATTGCTTTTTATAAGGGGAAGAAAATAAGTGTCTCTGAAGCTATTAAATTAGAAAAATAAGTTATTAACATGGACTTTTTATATAGAAATGTTATTGGTAACTTCGTAGCTTATCTCAAATAAATTTATAAAAAATAAAAAAACTTACAATTTATGGCACTTAGTATTAAAGGAAAATTAGCACAAATTTTAAATCTAGAATCAGGGACAAGTAAAGCAGGAAAAGAATGGAAAAAACAAAGTTTTGTTATTGATACAGGCGATCAATACAATCCTCATGTTTGTTTTAGTTTATTTGGAGAAGACAAGTTAAATATGTTATCTAATTTTAATATTGGTCAGGAAATAGAAGTAAGTTTTAACCTTTCTTCAAGAGAGTTTAATGGTAAATGGTATCATAATTTAGATGCTTGGAGAATTAATGCAGCCGAAAATGCTATTCCACAAAATGGAGCTCCCGCTGCTGTAGCTACTCCATCTATTGAAGATATGCCATCGGATGAAAATGATGATTTACCATTCTAAAAAAATAATTTATTATAGTAAAAAAGCAGCAATTAAAATTGCTGCTTTTTTTATGTAATTTATTTTCCCTAACCTAGAAAGGTAAGTTTTGTAGGAACATCTAGCAACCAACCGGTTATACTTCTTCTTTCGTTATTACAATTTTTTACTTCGTGTAAAGTTTCACTTAAAAATACGGCTAATCTGTTGGCTTTTGGAGCAATAGTTTCTATCTCATTTTTCTCTTCATCAAATAAAACCAGTTCTCCTCCATCTCCTTGTTGCCAATTTTTATTCAGGTAAAAAACGAAAGAAACTATTCTGTGAGGATTATTTTTAAATCTATCTCTATGCATTTTATAACCTCTCCCTTCAGGATAAAAAGCATAATGGGTTTCATAATCTTTAATGCCTAAATAGCAAGTTCTATTGAGGTGAATAATTAATTCATTGATGTATTCATATAACTTGAAAACAGGTGCATTTTCGTCTTTTGGATCAATCCATCGAATAAAATCTCCTCTTACTGTTTTATCTATCGTATAATGAATTTGCTTACCAATTCCGGCTTTAGAAAACTCATCTTCTTGCTGTAATTCTTCAAACCTATTTACAATATCATCTAATTGGTCTTCAGACAATAAATCATCAACTACAGCATATCCTTTTTCAATAATACCATCTGATATTACTTGAGTTACTTTTAAATATTTTTGCATGAATTTTAATAACTAAGTTAAATAATATGACCATCTTCCATCATGATAATTCTATCCGTTTTATTTGCAAACTCTTCATCATGAGTAACGATTAGCAGCGAAAGGTTTTGTTGATGACTTAATTCCTGAAAAATATTAAATACATTTTCGGCATTTTTACTGTCTAGATTTCCTGTTGGTTCATCTCCCATAATAATACTGGGGTTATTAATTAATGCTCTAGCAATAGATACTCGTTGTTTTTGTCCACCGGAAATTCTTGAAGCTAATTTTAAAGCTTGATCATCTATATGAAGTAATTTTAACTTTTCAATAGCATCATGTTCAATTTCTTCAAAACTTTTTTCTCCTAATTTTTTTGCCGGTAACATAACATTTTCTAAAACGGTAAATTCGGGTAATAAATAATGAAACTGAAATACAAAACCAATGTGTTTGTTCCTAATAAAAGCAAGTTCATTATTAGTTTTACCACTTGTTAATTCACCATCAATATACAACTTTCCATCATAATCAGTATCCATGGTTGAAAGTATATAAAGCAAGGTGGATTTTCCACAGCCTGATTTTCCCATAATAGAAACAAACTCTCCTTTAGTTATATTAAAACTAATATCTTTAAGTACATGAAAAAGCACCGGGTCTCTAAAGTATTTATTAATATTTTTTGCTTCAAGTATTGTATTCATTGTCCTCTTATTATTTCAACAGGGTCTATATTTTTGGCTTTTTGTGCAGGTAAATATCCTGCAATAAAAGTAGATATCATGGCAAATAATATGGCTATTATGTAATGAACATAATTATAAACAACCGGAAAAGTTTTTACGTTAGGAATGGCTTCTGTTTCAAAAGGAATATTATCAATTAATCTACATACTAAATAACCTAAAATCATTCCTAACACTCCTCCTACTATACCTATAATTACCGCCTGACTAATAAAAATTCTCTTCACATCATTGCCGGAAAAACCTGTGGCTTTTAAAATAGCGATATCATTCATTTTTTCATATATCATCATATTTAAAATATTATAAATGCCAAAACCGGCAACTAATAATAAGGTAATGGAAACTGCATAACTTATTAGATTCCTTATTGATGTTCCTGTTTCAAATTGAGCGTTTGCAGTTTTTATATCTATAGCAGTAAGTCCAAATTCATTCGCAATAAATTTAGACATAGGAACAGCATCTTCAATGTCGTACAATTTAACATTAATGTCTGTAATATAATTTTCAGATTCAGATAAAATGCGTTGGGCAGTTTTTACATTTACATAGCTTTGTGCATTATCAATTTCTGCCAATCCACTTTGGAAAAAACCTACAATTTTTAATGGAATTATTTCTCCACTAACATTAGCAATTTGAACTCTGTCGCCAATTTTTAACGACATTTTTTTGGCTACTCCAATTCCAAGTAAAATTCCATTAACATTATTTTTTAAATCGAGTACATTTCCTTCTGTAATGTAATTATCAAAATTAAATAGCTTAGCTTCTGCTAAAGCATTTATGCCTGTAATCATCCCATTTAATTGTTGGCTCCCTGAAATATAAAAACCTTGTGCAGAAAGTTGTGGTATCGCTCCTTTAACTTTTGGATTTTGGTTAAGATAATTGATTAGTGGTTGTGCATTATGTATCTTTTTTTGTGTTTGCTTAGGTTTTACTGAATGTACTACATTAAATGCTTCAGAAACATCTTTAAAATAAGCAATAGGTTGAGTTTCGCTGGGTTTTATATCATTATAAATATGAATATGGGGCGTTCTGTTTAAAATTAATCCATCCAATAAACCATTTAAGCCGTTCATAAATCCCATAAGTATGATAAAAGCACTTATCCCAAAAGTGACTCCCACCGCAGCAACTGAAGTTTGTTTTATTCTAGAAATTAAATGAATTTTAGAAATGCCTAATATAATACGGAAACTATTCATCCTACAATTCGGGTTGATAAATAACTGTATGCTCGTCAATACCGGAAATTACTTCAACTTTATCAATGCTTTCTAATCCGGTTGTAATTTCCACTAATCCTTTTTTAGTTTTTACAAAGTTGTTGTTTATCAAATAATTTTTTGGGATAACCAATACTTTTTCTTTCTCATTTATAATAATATTAGCTTCTCCTGATAATCCCGGATATAATTTAGAAGGAAAATCTACAAATTCAGCATCTATTTTAAAGGTTTGTGTCCTTTCATTTTTTTGCGGATAAATTTTATCAATAGTTGCTTTAAAAATCTGGTTAGGATAAGCATCTAATTTTATTATAACTAATTGATTAATCTCAATTTTTGCAATATCCACTTCATCAATTAGCAACTCAGCGACAAAGTTTGATAAACTTCCCATTGTAGCAATAGGTTGTTGACTAGAGACAATTTCTCCTGGCTTTTTGTTAATAGCATATACTTTACCATTGATATTGCTTTTAATAGTAAAATCTTTCGTTAGAATTAATGAAGCTTGGTAATTATTCTTAGCTTGTTCTACTTGCTGTTTCAGTTCATTTTTTGTTCTTTTATATTTATTTTGTAGCGTACTATAAGTATTTTTAGATGCTTCAAAATTTAGTTTAGCAGCATCATATTCGGCTTTAGCACCTATATTTTGTTGCCATAAATTTTTTTGTCTTAAATAGTTTATGGAATCGTTTACTAATTTTAGTTTAGCTATTTCTATTTCATTTTTCATATCCTCTAAAACAGCATTTTTACCATTGTAGTTTTCTTGAGCAATTTGTAAGGCTAAACGGGCATTTTCTGTATTTAAAACCGGTGTATTATTAGTTATTAAGAATAATTCGTCTCCCTCTTTTACAACATCTCCCTCCTCTACCATTACTTTATCAATAATTCCTGTAACGGAAGAAAAAACAGCATATAAACTATCCGGCTGAATGGTTACAGAAGAATAAACCGATTCAGTAAGCTTTTCATAAATAGGAGTTGTTGTTTGTGTTTTATTATTTTCACATGAAAATAATAAAACTATAATAAAAATATTTAAAATGAATAGTTGCTTATTTTTTTTCATTTTCAAGTTAAAATTTATCTTTTATAATAAATAACGAAATTGTTATTATACCCGTAAAAGTAGCTATTTAAAAGAGCATTAAATAAAAAAGCTACAAAAATTATTTGTAGCTTCTTCTAAATATCATATGTTGATTTATATTAAAAACCTGTTCCTTTAAATCCTTGTATCGGAGTCGTCATGTGTTCTACTAAAATACCTACACATCCCATATCGGTTGATTTAATAAGTTTGTTTTTAGTATTTCCACTTCCGCCACTGCCGGGAATAGAAACTTCTATTATTAATCTTCTGGTAGTTTCTACAGAAAACTCTAATTCAGTAGCAAAACCATCTTGACTATTATCATACAGTAAGTTTTTTTGTTGCTCTACTACAGTTACCGTTTCCTTATTTACCACTTCTACTTGATTTCCTGTTGGAATGTATGATCCCCATTCATCAACAACTAGCTCACCATTTTCATCTTTTTCGTACTCATCTTCCATGGTTTTTGTTTCAATAACTTTTTCTACTTTAACTTTTTTTGTTTCATACACTTTAAAAGTAATTTGTGAACCTAAGGTCTCATCAAAACATAAAGATATTCTATAGTCCTGACCTTTATAAACGATTACATTTAACTCTGATGTTTGACCTTTACTAAATAAAGCACTTTTAGATTGACCATTTAAGCTATACATTTCACTTTCTGATGGTGGACAATATTTAGTATGGAAATGATTACAGTATTGTGCAGATACAACTATTGGCATTGCAATAATTGAAATAATTAATAGGATATTGTTTATATTTTTCATTGTCGAGCTTTTAAATTTTATTATTGTGAATTATCTATTAATTGATATAGTTATTTAACAATCTTAGTTCTTAATTCAGTTACTTTAGATTTAATGGCTTCAAATTGTTCTTTTGAAATTTTTAATGAGCTTCCTCC
>DATCTM010000141.1:0-15329 GCA_036567945.1 Vicingaceae bacterium | reverse complement strand
GTTAGTGGTATAAGTAACATTAAAAGTTCCTGTTCCACTTCCAGAAATATTAACCTCACCGGTAGATGCATTAATTACACCACTGTTGTCTATAGTAAAAGTACCACCACTAGTACCTGTAATAGTAGGAGTAGGGTTAGGATCAGTAGTACAGAAAGTGGTAGGAGAATAATTAAAAGAAGCATCATCCTGAGCATTAACAACTATTGTCTCAGTATCAGTATCAGTACATGAGCCAGTAATAGAATAAGTTATTACATGGCTTCCTGGTCCTGCTACGCCTGGATCAAAAGTACCTGCAGAAGTATTGGTAATACCGTTTCCAGACCAAGTTCCACCTGGATCAACAGCAGAAAGTGTTACGGGAGCATCATTTTCACAAAAAGGACCAGCGGCAGTAATTGTTGCATCACAAGCAGTTGGGTTACAAGCAGGCAGTCCACTAACAGAGAATATTACAAGAGAATCTCCAAATGAATCTACAACTTTAATAGTATCAACACCGGGAGGAGGTGTAATTGTGGTACCTGTTCCAAAGCTAGACCATGTAAGGACGGATGGTCCTGGATCTGTAAAAGTAAATAAACCTGCACAGTTACCTAAACCAGGAACACATGTGGATTGCATACTCCCTTGGTACCACGTATAAGTAGCAGTTCCTCCGCTAACAGTTAAGTCTCCATTCGATTCTACACAAACAGTTAGACCTGTACAGTTTCCTACTTGTATATTGGTTGAGTAAGTTCCACAACCTAAGGTATAAGTAACTACAAAATTTCCAGTTCCTGAAGCTGAAGGATCGAACACACCTGTTGATGTGTTTAGTCCAGGTGTCGCAGGGGTAGAACTCCAAGTTCCTCCAGGAGTATTTGGATTTAAAGCAACAGGAGCATCTGTTACACATAAGGAATTAACTGGGCAAAAATTTGGATCGCAACAAACAGTGGCGTATTGAGAACCTGCAGTCATATTTAACGATTCTATTTTTCCTCCTCTTCCTGTTGATGTGCTATTGTTTAATAACGCACCTACAGCTAAAACTTCTCCGTTGGAGTTTACGCTTACATCATAAACTGTAAATCCACCTGTAGTATTAACTTGAGAAAGAATATTTAGATTAGGATCAAACTTTACCACTCTATCCATAGAACCGGCATATACATTACCTACGGCATCTACATCTAATCCACTACAATGAACTACTCTTCCAAAAGTATTGTTTGAACTACCTCCAGGTAGAGCAACGTTGTTTATTAAAGCTCCAGTATTAATATCCCATTGATAAATTCTATCACCTCTATGAGTATAGAAGTAATTATCATTAGCAATGATAGCTTTTAATCCACCACCATTTTGAGATGCTGAAAGATAATTTTCACATTTATATCCAAAACCATGGGTATGATCTACTTGAAAATCTGGAGTAGAAGAGCAGGCTGTTAAATTCTGATTAATAGCTCCAGCTTCTGTATGGGTTAAATAAACATATTTGGAGTTTTTAGTAGGGGCAATAGAGCGAACTTCAATGGGAGTAAGCCCACCTTGGGTACCAACGGTTACATCAGCTATAACACTACCGTTACTCAAGTCCATATCATATATTTTAGCTTCAAAATTTAATCCTGTTCCCCCTGTACCGCCTACAATCAATTTGGTATTATCGCAATTAAAAGTGATGGTCCAATATTCGGTTATGTTAAAAATTCCAGTTGCATTTGCATGCCAAACCATAGCTCCTGCGGTACTTACTCGTTCTATTTCAGCACCAGTACCTTGTGTAATATAACTTACTCCGGCAGCGTCTGTTGCTAATGTTCCCAGCCAATCACCACCATTCGTATCCCAAGGTGTGATGTAGGTCCAAATTAAATTTCCGGCAATACCATATTTTCTTAGCTCCATTGGTATTTCGCCACCAATAACATATATATTTCCTGCGGCATCTGTTTCTACTTCTCTGGTAAAATCGCCCGCATTAAAATTGGGTGTAACCACCCATGGGTCAATAACCACTTTTTGAGAATTGTCATAATTCCCTAAATTGAAGGTCAAAATATTGTTGTTAAAAGTATATTTCGATTGAATTACATTTTTAGAGTTTTGATAGAAAGTAAGTGGTTTATGTTCAATAATTTTAGTGGATGCCGTATTAATTTCTAATTGTCCTGTTTGAGAATTTAATTTAATGTCAATTTTTTCATCTAAATGATTAGTATGAAAAGTTTCATATTTCATTTTTATCTCATTAGGATTTGCTCCCGGATGTAAGATTACATTATATTTTATACCACCATCAGGGTGTAAAGTATATTCAATATCTATATTGTTATAAATGTTTTTATAAGTGATTTTTTTATATCCTATTACATTATTGATGTTATTTACATCATTTGTATTAAGGTCTTTAACAGCATAAGAGTAATAATGGTTAGTCTTTTCTTCTGCAATAATCTTTACATTATTGTTAGCACCAAGAAAACTTATATTTATAAATTCACTCAAGTGAATTCTGCTAGGAAGGTTATTGTTAGCATCTCCTTCTCCTTTTTTCTTTTTTGGGTTTCTAACTAATCTTTCAACTCGGTGAGTTATTCCTTTGTTAGAAAAGAATGTAAACCAACCATCTTGCTGACTAAGAGTGTATTTTATTTGGTTATCAGATTGCCAGTTTTTTCCATCGTATTGTCCTTTATTTTCTACAAAAGCTCTTTCTGAGTTGGGGTTGTTAGTCCATTTTGGTTGACTAAATGCTCCAATAGATAGTATTGTAAATACTATGATAATAAAACTTTTTTTCATTTTTATGTTGATTTTGAGAATATTATAAAACTTTTTTTGCGAATATAGATGCTATATATAAAAAAATATATCTTATTTTTAAACTTTTTTTAGTATTCTATAGTTAATTGATGTTATTAAATTATTATTAAACCTAATATTTTTAGTTATTCTATATTTAGTATTCAAAAAAATAATATTGTTTTAAATTTAACTATATTGTTGTAAATCTGTAAAAATTAACAAATTGTTATGGAAAAACTACACGTTTTACATGAGCTAATTCATTCACTTACAAAAAGTGAGAAGCGATTTATAAGACTCAATGCACAATTTCATCAAGGAGATAAAACGTACATGAAGCTTTTTGATGCGATTGAAAAACAAAAAAAATATGATGAAGAAGCACTTAAGGTAAAGTTTAGGAATGAAAAATTTATTAATCAATTTGGAGTAGCTAAAAATTATTTACAACAATTTATTCTTAAGCAACTTAGAAGTTACAATAGCGAATCGAAAGCCAGTATTATTTGTCAGAATTTACTGATAGATATTGAAATATTATATTGGAAAGGTCAATTTGTATTAATGAAAAGATTAATACATAAGGCAGAAAAAATTGCAGAAAAATATCAATTGTATTTGGTACTTGAAGAGTTGCTCAATTGGGAATCGAGATTAAATACTGCTCAGGTAAAAATTACATTAGAAAATGTAGAGGAGGCTAATAAAAAGCACGAAGCTTATATGGAAAGATATAGCCATATTGTTGAGTATAAAAAATTGATTAATCAAACTCATTTTTTTATAAAACAAGCAGAAGTTATAAGAACCGATGAAGATAAAAAAACAATTGAAAAGCTATTGAATAATAAGTTGTTAAAAGAAATTCCTAAAGGTGCTTCTTTTGATGAACATTATAATTATTATATGTTAAATGGTGTTTTAAGTAGATTGGTTAACAATCAGAATGCATCGGGAGAGTATAGAGAAAAATTATTGGCATATATGGAAAAGCACCCGCATATGTTGGAAGAAAATACTATTAGGTATTTATCGGCACTACATAATTTATTAATGCACTCACTTATTATTAAAGATTATATTTTATATGAAAAAACATTATCTAAACTTAAAAAGTTAGAATCTAAAACCATTAGAGAAAAAGCAGCGATAATTGAATCGTTATGTTTGTTTGAATTAGGTTATTATAATGAAACAATGCAATATCAAAAATCAGTTGATTTTGTGAACAATTTTTTTCTAAAACAGCCAAGTATATTAATTAACCAAAACAAAGAGCATTATTATTTGGTTCATTATCATGCAGCATTGGCTTATTTTAATTTAAAAGATTTTAAAAATGCATTGGCTTGGGTAAACAAAGTAATTAACCTTACATCTAAAATGGTTAGGGTAGATATAAGAGCAGCAACCAATATTATTAATATTTTAATACATTATGAGTTGAAAAACTTATTACTCATTCCTTATTTGGTAAAATCTACTATAGAGTTTTTAAAGCTACATCATTTACAAACAGAGTTTGATAAAAAATGTTTGTTGGTGTTATTAGCACTTTCAAAAACAAATGATGAAAAGCAACAAAAAAAAGTTATAGCAAAAAATTTACCTGCTTTGGAAAGGCTAGATAAAACTACATCAACAGTTTCGGATATAGATATTGTTGAGTGGCTAAAAAACAAAATGGTATAAGAGTAATAAAATAGCTAATTTTGAACTTTGTAATAAAAATGGAAAAAACAATTAAACTTATTTGGGATTTTAATGGTGATGATGCTGTCCATTTTGCAGCACATCATCAAAGACATTTAGCAGAGTTTGCCAATAAAGAAAATTTATTGCTAAAAGAAACAGGCTTAGAAGAATTAAGTCCAAATCATGCTATTGCCTATTTATTAGTAAAAGAAAGTCAGGTTTATATGGTTAGAGATGCGTTAAAACCAAAAAGAGCTGAAATTGTAGATTAATAAAAACATAAATAAATTGATGATAGATTTAGAACACCTTTGTAAAGAAGTAAATAGTTTAGCCAGAGAAGTAGGAGCATTTATTAAACTACAAAAAATAACAATAGATGATATAGAAACAAAATCTAAAAATAGCCTGGTTACATATGTGGATAAAACTGCGGAAGAAATGATAGTGAAGAAATTAGCTATGCTTATTCCTGAAGCTGGTTTTATAACAGAAGAAGAAACCCTTGTAAAAAAAGGTGAAGTTTATAATTGGATAATTGATCCTTTAGATGGGACAACTAATTTTATCCATTCAATTCCTTGTTTTTCTATTAGTATAGCTTTATTAAGAAATGATGAGTTAGTTTTAGGGGTAATTTACGAAATTAATTTAGACGAGATGTTTTATGCATGGGAGGGAAGTAACGCCTATTTAAATGGAAGTGTAATTAAAGTTTCTCCTACTACTCTTATAGAAAATTCATTGGTAGCAACAGGTTTTCCTTACTTTAATTATATAAAACAAAAAGAATACATGATGTTATTTCAAGATTTAATGAAAACATCAAGAGGCTTAAGAAGGTTAGGTTCGGCAGCTGTAGACTTAGCTTATGTTGCTTGTGGTAGATTTGACGCTTTTTATGAATACAGTCTTAATTCTTGGGATGTAGCTGCAGGGGCAGTTATAGTAAAACAAGCAGGCGGTGTTGTAACTGATTTTTCTGGTACAGACAATTTTCTTTTTGGGAAAGAACTAATAGCCACTAATAATTTGATCTATAGTGATTTTCTTAAAAAAGTAGATATTTATTTTGGAGATAAGAATTAGGTGTTTAACCATTTTAAAAATTTACCAAAAAAACTTTGTGGAGTTTCTTCAATAATTTCTGGCTGTTTTGGCGGAACAATTTCTTCTTGTTTTTTAGCTGTAGTTTTTTGTTTTACTTTTTTATTTTTTTCAATTTCTTTTAACTGTTGTTCGTAAAAACGTTTTTTAGCTTCTTTAGCTTTTTTCTTTCTGACAGCCTCTTGTTCAGCTTTTTTCTTTTCTTTTTCTTTTCTTCTCTTTTGTTCTTCTACAGAAAGCAGTTTTGCTTCTTTATCTTGTAAATCTTTTAATCGAAGCTGTTCGGCTAATCTTTTTTCGTTTTCAATGCGTTTCTTTTCCTCTGCTAATTTTTTTTGCTTAGCTTTTTCTATTGCTTCTTGTTCTTTTTGAGCTTTAATAACCTCTCTTTCTTCTTTCTTTTTTTGTTCTAACTCCTCTTCGGTATAAACCACTCCATCAACATTTATTTCAATTTTAGATTTATCTGGCAAATCAATTTTACCAATAATTTTAGGAGTAGGAACAGCCGAAATGGTTTCAGCAACTTTTATTTTTTCTGCTACTGGCTTTTCAGGTTCCGTTTCTTTTTTTGTTTCTTTGGGAGTTTCTTCAGGTTTTGTTGTAGTTTTTTCGCTTTCACTCACAGTAATTTTATCTTCTATCACAACAAAGTTATTGGTAATGGCATCAATATGCTCGTCAGGTATTTTAGCATTAGGATGTGGGTTAAGGGTAATTTTTTTCTCTTTTTCAAGAAAGCTTACTATTTTATCTGTTGAAATGTTAATTTGTCTTGCTAATTGTCCTAATCTCATTTTTGTAAATTTTTTACAAAGCTAAAAAAATAACATTATTGTCAAAAATTGATTTACAATTAATTTACTTTTCTTTATAAATATAATGATAAGTAATTTCTTGAGATGGAGGATTTTCAGTAGTAGTAGGAGGTTCATCCTCATCATCTTCCTCCCAATGGTATTCTTTTTTTTGCGGACCTTGTTTTCTATAGTAAATAGATAAAATTGCTCCGGCAACAAAACCCCAAAAATGACTTTCGTAAGAAATTTCTACTTTAATAGGAAAAATTCCCCAAACCATACTACCATAAACAAATACTACAAAAAATGAAATAGAAATAAGCTGCATATTTCTTCGTATAAAACCGCTTATAAGTAAAAAAGAAAACAAACCGTAAACTACGCCACTAGCTCCAATATGTGTCGCTTCTCGGGCAGACATCCATGTCCAAATTCCACCCATAATAAAAATCCAAAGAAAGACTTTGAAAGCAATTTCTTTATAGAAATAAAATAAAGATGACCCTAAAATTAGTATTGGGATTGAGTTGTTAAGTAAATGAGAAAAATCTCCATGTAAAAAAGGAGCTAAAATTATACCTACTAATCCGGAAACTTTTCGTGGATAAATTCCATAAGAACTAAAACTTACGTTGAAAATAATTTCAATTAAAAAAACAACAAACATTGCCAACACCAACATTGAAGGAAGGAATAGGGCAGCAATAAATTGGTTTTTTTCTTTTTTCTCCAAAATGAATTATTTAATTCCTCGTTGTTTTTTTATGTTTTCATAAGCTTCTTGAACTTTCTGAAACTTTTCTTTAGCAGCATGCTGAAACTCTTCTCCCATATGACTAACTTTATCAGGATGATACTTTACTGCCATTCTTCGGTAAGCTTTTTTAACTTCTTCATCAGAAACGGTAGCTTCTATTTCTAAAATTTGGTAATCACTATGTTTTTGTTTTACAAACATGGCTTTAATGGAATTAAAATCATGCGTTGGGATTCCAAGATAAGCACTAATTCTGGAAATTACGTCTAATTCTTGTTGACTAATATCACTATCAGCAGAAGCAACGCCAAAAAGTAAATGCAATAATTGTATTCGGGCAGACATTACTGTAAATGTTCTAATCTGGATACAAACCTCTTCAATAGGAATATCTTTTTTTAAAATATCTCTTAGTGTAATAAGGTGTTGTTGCGTTTTCTCTGAACCAAATTGTTTTTTAAAAAAGCGTTTCACAAAATCGAGTTCAGCTTTTAAAATTTTTCCATCTGCTTTCATAACCGCAGCAACAAGTACCATAAGGCTTATTGCAAAATCATTTGGTTGAGAGGTGTAGTATCTTTTTCTCCCACTGGTTTGATTATCTGTTCTTTCTACATCAGTATAAATTGAACTATCAATTGCAGAACCAACTGCAAAACCTAAAATTGCCCCAATGGGACCACCAAAAGCCCAACCTAATCCGCCACCAATCCACTTTCCTAATTTAGCCATTCATTTATAATTTGTTTAAAACAAAGGTAGGAATAATGAAAACAATTATAAATTAATTTTTTTATTCTTAATTTTTTTTTGAATATTCGCAGTCTGAAATAAAGTTATGTGACAAATTGTAGAAAATGAGCAAGATAGTTCCTTATGATATTGTTTATCCGAACATTAAGAGTGGGGCTATATATTCTTTTACAACTGGTAGTGGTGTAAATTACGAAGTGAGGTTCGGGAGAAAAGAAGATAATATTTTACATACTTCGTTAGTTTTTGGTGTAACTAATGAAGAATATGATGGAGAAGAATATAGTCTAACAAATAAAGGAGAGATGTATAGAGTAATGAGAACTATTGTTGAAGTTGTTAAAGTTTATTTAAAAGAACATCCTAACATTACACAGTTTGAATATACAGGAGAGCAAAGTCAGGAAGAAAAAGAAAGAAGTAGAAATGCAAGATTAGCATTATATGGTCGTTATATTAGTCAGGTTTTTGATGATAGTTGGAAAGTTGTTGCTAATGATAGTAAAGTGATAATCAAGAAGCAAAAATAATAGGGAATATATAAGTTCGTTAATAATATGTTAAAAAATACTAAAAAGGAAACTAAAACAGACATTCGGTCGTTATCATGAGTGTATTTAAAAATTGAATAAAACAAGTTATAAAAATTAAACAATGAGACAACTTAAAATTACACAGCAAATCACCAAAAGAGAAAGCAGATCACTTGAAAAGTATTTGCAGGAAGTTTCTCGTGAAGGTATGATTACTGCTGATGAAGAAGTAGAGTTAGCACAAAAAATCAAAGAAGGAGACGAGAGAGCTTTAGATAAATTAGTTCGTTCTAACTTAAGGTTTGTTATTTCTGTTGCCAAACAGTATCAAAACACAGGTCTTACGTTAGAGGATTTAATTAATGAAGGAAACTTAGGGTTGATAGAAGCAGCCAAAAGATATGATCACACCAAGGGGTTTAAATTCATTTCTTATGCTGTATGGTGGATTAGACAAAGCATTCTTAAAGCTGCTGCTGATAACTCAAGAACCATTAGATTACCTCATAATAGATTAGGTGAAATTCAAAAAATAAATAGAGCTTCAAGTGAATTTGAGCAAACTATGGAAAGAGAACCTACAGATGAGGAATTGAGCGAAATCTTAGATATGGATATTGAAAAAATCCAAAACTCAAGAAAAATGTCTAAGAAACAATCTTCCCTTGATGCTCCAATGGCTAATGATGATGATAATAATAGCTTGGTAAGCGTTATAGAGAGTGAAGATTCTCCAGCTCCAAATGATTTGTTAATTCACGAGTCTTTATCAACAGACATTGAAAGAACATTACAGTTCTTAAAAGGAATGGAAGCCGAAGTTATTAGATTGTTCTACGGACTTAGTGACAGAAAAGAAATGACGCTTGAAGAAATAGGAAATCATTTTGGTTTAACTAGAGAAAGAATTAGACAAATAAAAGAAAGAGGTTTAAGAAGATTGAAAAGACTTTCAAGAACTAATAACCTTCAAACTTATTTATAATTTTAGGGTTAACATTCATAAAAAAACACCTTACAATGATTGTAAGGTGTTTTTTTTATGTTTAAAAATAGGAATATTAATTTTTAATAAACTTTTTAGTAACTATTTCTTCTCCTATGTTAAGCTGAATAAAATAAACTCCTTTATCTAAATCGCTTATAGAGAAACTAAGTTTAGTTTTATTGATAGTCTTTACCACTTTTCCGGTTAAATCATAAATTAATGTAGTATTAGTAAGTTCTTTATTGGTTTTAATAGTAAGGAAGTTTTCAGTCGGGTTAGGAAAAATTTCTATAGTTGTACTTAAACTAATTTGGTTGATGTTGGTAGGATTTATTTTTCCATTAATATCATATTGAGCAAAAAACTGCCATATCTTTTCGGAAGCATTAAAATCATAATTGGTAACCCCTATATTTACGGGAGCTCCCGGCCAAGTATGTCCTCCACTTATAATTTTATAATGTTCTACTTCTACACCATTGTTACCACTCTGGTAAACATAATGTTCGGCAGTACAGCCATCTGTAGTATTTATATTAGGCACATTACTAAAAGCAGCTGTTGTATTACATTGGTTAAAATTAACCCAGTAATTAAGAACACTAGTAATAGATGCGATTCCAGTTGATCCATTATAAGGAACTGTAGCATCTGATGTTCCATGAATTTCCATAACAGGAGTAGGGTGTTGAGGACTACAATTAAATGATTGATTGGCATTCATAGAACCAGTTACAGAAGCTATTGCAGCTATTCTGTTACTTAAAGAACATGCTAAAGTATAACTCATAAAACCTCCATTAGACATTCCTGTGCTATACACTCTATTTTGATTTATGTTGTATTGAACAGATAATGAATCTATAAGAGCAGACGTAAAGCCAATATCATCAACAGTTCCACCCCAATCTGCATTCCAATAGGGTTGGTTATTTCCATCCAATGTTCCCATAGGATGAACTAAAATAAAGTTAGCAGTATCTGCGATAGCTCTAAAATCTCCATAATACATTTGTGCATTAGCATTGCTTGTATAACCATGAAAGTTTAATACTAAAGGAACTGAATTCGTAGCATTATAAACTGCCGGAATATACAAAATGTAAGTTCGATAGATTCCGTTGTGAAAAATGCTATCGTTAATAGTTTGTTGAGCAAAGCTTAAGGAACCCAAAAAGAATAATAAAATAAAAAGGTAGTTTTTCATAATCAACTTATTTAGTTAAATAACTTGATAAAGGTATAAAAAAAGAGGCTAAAATTTTGTTTTAGCCTCTTTTCTATTTTGTTAAGATTTAAATCAATCTTCGTAATCTAATCCTAGATGAGTGATTAATTCCTCTCCTTGTAAGTGTCTTAATGTGTTTAGTAATTTCATTTCTTGTTTAAAAATATCATGCATTGGTTTTAATCCTGCTACTTTTTCTTGTGGGAATTTAAAGTAGAATGATAACCATTCCTGAACTCCAGACATATTTGCACGTTGAGCTAAATCTAAGAAGATAGCTAAATCAACAACAAGTGGTGCTGCTAAAATAGAATCTCTACATAAGAAATCAATTTTAATTTGCATTTTGTAGCCTAACCAACCAAAGATATCAATATTATCCCATCCTTCTTTATTATCTCCATGAGGAGGGTAGTAATTAATTCTTACTTTGTGGTATAAATCTTTATATAAATCAGGATTTTGCTCTGGTTCTAAAATTTGCTCTAACACACCTAATTTAGAAACTTCTTTTGATTTGAAACTGTTTGGATCATCTAATACTTCTCCATCTCTATTTCCTAATATATTGGTTGAAAACCAACCAGCTATACCTAAGTTACGTGTTTTTAATCCTGGAGCAACGATAGTTTTCATTAAGGTTTGTCCGGTTTTAAAATCTTTACCGCAAATTGGTACATTATTAGTTTTAGCTAACTTAACTAATGCAGGGATGTCTGCTGAAAGGTTGGGTGCTCCGTTAGCATAAGGTACTTTCTCCATGATGGCAGCATAAGCATAAATCATACTTGGAGGAATATTTACATCATTGTTTTTTAAACCAGCTTCTAAGCTTTCAATTGTTTGATGCACTTCACTTTCTTGGATATAAATCTCTGTAGAACCACACCACACCATTACCAATCTATCGCAGTTGTTTTCGGCTTTAAAATCTCTAATATCCTGACGAACTTGTTCTGCTAATTCCCATTTTGTAGCAGCTTTTTTAACATTTGGACCATCTAATTTGGTAACGTAATGTTTATCAAAAACGGCTTTCATTGGTTTGATAGCTTCCAAATCAGGTTTTAATTGTTCTAGTAAATACCTATCTAAAACACCTGCATTGGTAGCTGCTTGATACATATTATCTTCAAAAATATCCCATCCTCCAAAAGCTACATTTTTTATGTCGGCTAATGGAATAAAATCTTTAATTAAAGGTGAATTGTTTTCTGTTCTTTTACCAATTCTGATTCTTCCCATTTGGGTAGTTGAACCGATAGGCTTAGAAATTCCTTTGTTAACCGCTATAACTCCAGCTATAACAGTTGTTGAAATAGCTCCCATTCCAGGTAAAAGAATACCCAATTTACCTTCTGGTTGTTTAATGTTTGATGCCATGTTTGTTATTTAGTTATTTATATTTTTTGAGAGTAGCTAACTACCCAATTATTTACTTTTTTATTTTTAATAATTATCTTTTCAAAAATGAATAAACCTGTTAAAGCACATATGGTTCCTGCAAGTATATCAATTATATAATGATGAAATGAATATACAGCTGCAAACCAAATTCCCATTAAAAAGAGGGCAAATATAATAATTCCTAAACGTAATTTTTGTTTAATTCCAAAGAATAAAACAATTATTGGATAAGCAGAGTGTAGTGATGGCATAGCCGCAAATACATTGGCATTTTTTTCATATAAAGAGCGGAATACATCTATCCCAAAAAAAGAATCGAAACGAAGTAATCCTGCAGCATTTCCAGGTGTGTTGTAAATAACTTGTGTTCCATACTCATGAAAATACCACGGTGGAGCTGCAGGGTAACTATAATAAACTATAAAGCCTAGTAAATTAATAAATAAAAAGGCAGCTAAAAACTGAATTAACAGCTCTTTATTTTTATAAAATAAATACAAAGCAAATAGTAATGGAATAGGAACCCAGTTGATATAGAAAAATCCACTAAGCACATCTAAAAAAGCAGAATTATTAGTTAAAAAATATTCATTTGGAGTTACTAATTGGTCATTTAATTCTATTCCAAATAATTCTTTTTCTAGTAAATAAGGTTCTTCAATATAAATGGTATTGAATTCATAGTTAGGAAAAACCCGCATGGAATCATAAATGACCCAGTAAATAATAAAAATAAAAAATGCAGAGACTAATTTTCTGGAATAAGCATGGGTTAAATAACCACCTAAAACAATAAAAAGTAAGGCAAAATGGTCACTTCTTATTCCTACAAAAAAATAAACCCATAAAAAATAGATAAGGCAAATAGCAAGTAGTATTAAGGTTTTTTTTAGTTTCAAAGTAAATTAGTCTTCTTTGTTTACTATTTTTTCGTAGAGAGGTTTACCGGTTTTTATTTCTTTGCCAAAAACTTCTACAGCAAATATTTTAGGCAAAATACTTACATGTTCGGCTGTTACAAAAACTTTTTCTATACGGGCGGGTTTATTATTTATCATGGTTGCTACTTCCGGATGTCCGTTTTTATCTTGCGTAATAACAAAATTCATATCTTTAAGAGATACGAGCGAAAATACATAGGTGTTTTTTCTGTCTTTTAAGGGTTTGGCCTTTACTCCATAACCAAAAGTTTTTTCAACGGTCTTCAACTCTCTTTTATGACCACCTTCTTGATATCTTCTCCAAAAAACAATAACAGGTTCTTTTGGATCTAATTTTCCTTCAGAATTAATATTAGCAGCATAAACAACCGTATTGGTGTTAAAGCTTTTTTGAATATAGAAAAGCATTTTTTCGTCTTTAGGAATGGGATAGCCTTCAAATACTTTAATGCGAGTTTGATAGTTATCATCATTAAAAATGAAGGAAGTTATTACCAAGAAAAGAAAGAGATAAGTTATTTTAAACTTTTTTCGCATTATTATAAATTTTCTTTTTTTGATAATTCTACTCTACAATGATTGAGCCGTTGTATGGCAGTAATATTAGAAAGTACTGCAACTAAAGTTACAGGTAGTGTAAATATAGTAATATTCTCAAACACAATGAGAGGTGATTTAGCAATTTTAACAGGTTCTATAATATCAAAAAAGAAATAGAAAATACCACAAAACATGGCTGAAGCACCTATAGTAACCACTCTTGCAGGGCGTTGCATCATCCCTACACTACAATCAATTCCTAAACCTTCGGCACGAGCTCTAGTGTAACTTACCATCATAGAACCAATAAGTGCTATAAAAGCAAATAGAGAACTTAAGAAAAAACTGTGTGCTATCAAGTAATAACAAATACCAAGAAACATAATCATTTCACTGTATCTATCTAAAACAGAATCGTATAAAGCTCCAAATTTGCTCGACATGTTACCAACTCTTGCTAATCTGCCATCAATCATATCAAACAAACCGGCAATTAAAATAGTAAAACCTCCCCAACCAACATAACTCATATCGGTACGGTCGGCATATTTAGCTCCAATAATAAAAATAACAGCAGCCAACATATTTAATACCAATCCGAAAGAAGTAATCATGTTGGGAGTAATACCAAGCTTAACCAGTAAGTTAATTAGTGGGTTAATAATGGTGTAAATTACTTTTTGAGCTTTAATTTCTTCTGCCATTTTTATCTTTTTGAGAATCGTCAATTAGACAAGCAAAAGTAAAAAAGTTTTTTGATACTATTTTTTATTTATGAAAAGTTAAGAGAACCTATATTGATTCAAGATTTTATGTTGATGTTAATACCATTAAGTTCGTATCATTTTTTAAGTTGAAAAGAAGGTAACCTACAAACAAAATTTATTTTTCAATTCTCAAATATAACACTTTGCTGTTGTTAATCTTTAACGTAATTTTACGGCTCAATTTTTAATTTTTTTATTAATGAGCATTAACAATAAATACAACCCTACTGATATTGAAAAGAAATGGTACGACTACTGGATGAAAAACGATTTTTTCAGTTCAGTTCCGGATGAAAGAGAGCCTTATACCATTGTAATTCCTCCACCAAACGTAACCGGAGTTTTACACATGGGACACATGCTTAACAATACCATTCAGGATGTATTAATTCGTAGAGCTAGAATGTTGGGATATAATGCGTGTTGGGTACCGGGTACCGATCATGCTTCTATTGCTACAGAAACTAAAGTAGTAAACCTGTTGAGAGAGCAAGGAATTAATAAAAGAGACATTGGTAGAGAAAAGTTTTTAGAACATGCTTTTGAGTGGAAAGAAAAATACGGAGGTATTATTTTAGACCAATTAAAACGTTTAGGAGCAAGTTGTGATTGGAAGAGAACACGTTTTACTATGGAACCTAAATTATCTGATGCGGTAATTCATTCTTTTGTAGAGTTGTATAATAAAGGTTATGTTTATAAAGACTGGAAAATAGTAAACTGGGATCCTAAAGCTCAAACAACACTATCTAACGAAGAAGTTATCCGTAAGGAAGTAAATTCTAACTTATATTATGTAAAGTATAAAATTGTTGGTGAAGAAGGCTATGTAACTGTTGCAACAACTCGTCCCGAAACCATTATGGGTGATGTGGCAATTTGTGTTCATCCAAAAGATGATAGGTATTTTCATTTACATGGAAAGAAAGTAATTGTTCCCATGGTTAATCGTGAAGTTCCTATTATTTGCGATGATTATATTGATAGAGAATTTGGTACAGGAATGTTAAA
>DATCTM010000140.1:0-3183 GCA_036567945.1 Vicingaceae bacterium | reverse complement strand
TAAAGCCTTTATTTCTGCTTCGGGAGTGGGTTATTATGGGGCAATAACTACTAACACCATTTTTGATGAAAAAGCATCTGCAGCCAATGATTTTTTAGGAAAAACTTGTCTGCAATGGGAACAGGCTGTAGATGAAATAGCCGAATTACCAATAAGAACAGTAAAACTCCGAACAGGAATAGTGTTGGCAAAAAATGGTGGAGCTTTACCTAAAATGATGCAGCCTTTTAAGTTTGGTTTAGGTGCTGCTTTAGGTTCAGGCAAGCAAATTATGCCTTGGATACACATTGATGATTTAGCTCAATTTCATGTTGCTGCCATAGAAAACGATAATTTTAATGGAGCATATAATGCCATTGCCGGAAATGTGAGTAACAAGGATTTTTCTAAAATATTATCAAAAGCAATAAATAAACCTTTTTGGTTGCCTAATGTACCTAGTTTTATGCTAAAACTTTTCTTGGGAGAAATGGCTGTAATTCTGTTAGAAGGTAGTGCTGTTAGTAACCAAAAATTGCTTCAAACTGGTTTTAAGTTGCATTTTAGCGATTTGGAAGTGGCGTTGAAAGAGTTGGTTGGGAAGCAGCCTTTGTTTTATAGTAATTGATTGCCTTTTGTGTAGATAAATTCATTGAAAGCCAGCTTAATTTTTCTTGTGTTTCCAAAAAATTAAATAATTTATCTTTATAAAGATATTCTTCATTGTACTCATAGATTGAATTAGAAAAGAAATCACTCTCTTGAGAGAGAAGGTGTTTATTTTCTTCAATTAATGGCAATATTTTATTAGAAAGCGATAATAAAAAATGCACATCCATATTTCCACTTGAAATGTTCTTAATGTTGTATTGAACAATTATGATGTCCCAATTAAATGAGCTTAATAAAACCAATACACTAATAATATTTAAAGAATTAACTTTTAACAAGTAAAAAGCAGATTTTAGTTGAGTAATTTTAATATAAAGTGTAATAAGACCAACGATTGTAGCGATTAAAAAGAAGATAACTCCAATTCTTTTATATGCTAATCCATAGTAATCTATATAATGGTAATTTCTTATTCCAACAGAAATAACTAGAATAATATTTTGAGCTATCCATAAAATGGACAACTGTTTTAAAAGTTTATTTTTTGATAGAAAGTTAATATTTTTTCTAAAGAAATAAAGTATTATTCCCATTGAAAGTAAAACACTAACAATAAGTAAATAAGTGTCTTCGTGAACAAACTGAGATAAGTTAAAACTGCCGTCATACTCAAAGTTAAACCATATCCAATTTACATCGGTTGCGTTTACAATTAGCAATAATAAATTTACTGATAAAATTAAAAAAACAGCTGAACGATATTCGTTTTTAAGGTTTAGAGAAAGTGTGTGTTTATAATTGTATATTGGTGAATTAGTAGCTTTTATCCTTCTTTTTCGGATGATAAAATCTCTTAGTTTTTCTTCTGAATGAATAAATTTAATAATGTTATTATGAAAAATAAATGAAGCAATAATGATTGTTCCTAATAAAATAAACATAAGCCTGCCCCAAGAAATAGTGGAAAAGAATTTTTTAATTGGTAACCAAAACTGAATAGTTAGGTCGTTAAAAATTGGATTGGCAATTTTATAAATCCAAATGAATAAAGAAAGGAATAATATAGGGATTACTACTATTTTTAAAATAGATATGATTTTTGAGATTGAATTTTGCTTTTTGTTGTTTGAGTTGTTATTGAAGACTTTTCTTAATGGCAATTTAAAAAAGTTGATTATTGAGGTGAATCCCGCATAAAAAGCTGCCTTTAATTTGGGTTGATGAATGTAGCCAATACAAATTAGTAGTAAAAAACTATTGGTAATTTTTGCAATAGTTGAACCATAAAGAAAAACAAATGTTGCAGTTAGAATACATAATATTGAGAAGATTATTACATATTTTGATTTGAAAGAATTAGGATAAATAAAATAGGAAGATAATAGAATAAACACATTAAAAATTAACAGATTTAATCCTAATTGTTCTTGCCAGAATAACCCGTTAAAAAGAATTGTTCCTAATAAAAATAAGGTGAGTTGAATTTTTCTGATTTCCATAATTATATAGGTTAAGTTTAGTTTATAAATGCTTTGTATTTTAAGTTTCAATTGATTAAAGTTTTATTTAACTACCACTAAAAGGTGTTCCGAAAACTCCTACAGCAAGCTCTGCCCATATAAGAAATAGCGTAAACAATACAACAATACATAAAGCAATTCGATAGGTTGAATTTTTCACACTTTGTATTACCAGTTCGCATATTAAACCCGTGCTGAGCAGCAAAATACCCATAACCATAAAGTCGGAGAGACTCCATTTTACTTCATCTGTAAATTGCATGGCTATTAGCGGAATCATTAATAAAATGGGTACAGCTACAAAAATGCCGATTAATCTTTTGTTTTTTGTTTTCATTTTTTTTTTTTTGTGTTTTTAAAAGTACTTTGAAATTCAAAGCTTGGTTATAAAAAAAATTAATTATGTTGGTTTAGTAGATTTTCTAATGCAGTTAAATGATCCTGAAAAGCTTTTTTACCTAACGCTGTTGCAGCAAAAGATGTCTTTGGTTTTTTACCAACAAATTCTTTCATCACTTTTATGTATTCGTTTTTTTCTAATCCGGCAATATGGCTGGCTAAATTCCCATCGGTTACGTTTAACAATTCTTTCAATGAATTAAAATCTATTTCATCATTTACCATTAAAACGGACATAATTCCCAATCGCACCCTGCTTTCAAATATTTTATTTAACCCCTCAATCATAGCCTTATTATTTTATGCGTTTTGAGGTTTATTATTATATTTAAAGTGCATTAATGCACCATAAACAATATGTAAAATACCAAAACCAATAGACCAAAACAACAATCCTTTTCCAATAAATACGGCACTTATTAAACCTAAAATAATTTGTAAAATTCCCAAGTATTTTATTTCTCCTAAGGTATATTTTCCACAGTTAAATAACGCCAACCCATAAAAAAGCAGTGTTGCTGGAGTTAGTAAATAAAATAGGCCATGATACATTAATATTAAACAGAAAATACCTCCTGCAATCAGTGGTACAATTAAGTTTAGTAGTAATAGTTTGCTGTTTTTACCCCAAATATGCTGACCATTTTTCTTAGATTCTCTCATAGTAAGTAAA
>DATCTM010000139.1:0-30783 GCA_036567945.1 Vicingaceae bacterium | reverse complement strand
TTTTCCATTATGGCAAGTCCTAATGATACATTAATCATTTCTTCTGTAGGATTCTCTACCTATAATCATGTAATAAACAATTCTTATTTCAACGTTTATTTGCATAGAAGAACGTATAATCTTGAAAACTTTACGGTACTTCCTTATAAAGATTACGAGGAGTTTAAAGAAGCCTTTACACAACTAAGAATTCAAGAAAGCCCCAATCCTATTAACAAAAGTATATATGTCCCTAAAGAAGAGCTTTTAGCTGCTTACCAAGAAGCTAATGGAGGAATAATAATCTCTGGAGGAATTTCTGCCATATTGGGAGCTTTTAATAAATATGTTCAGGATAAAAAGAATTATTTAAAACTGTTGGAGCAAGATAAAAAACAAGCAGCAATTGATGAAAAATTAAATCCCATTCTATTAATGAGAATTACGCCTATTAATGATATTAAAACTGCTGAATATTTTCTCACCTACTGCGATTTTTCAAATTATTTTATTTTAAATACATCCGAATTTGATCTCCATAAAGAAATCCATATTTGCTACGATGAATTTAGTCGTTATGTAATCAATAATTAAACGCTACCTCATTGAATACTTTTTTAAATAAAACTGCCAGTCATCTAATATCAAAATACAAAGAAAATCTAGAGCATCTGCTTATTGTATTACCCAACAAACGTGCAGGATTATTTTTAAAACAAGAACTAAGTAAATTAATTAAAAATCCTATTTGGCTACCAGAAATTATTGGTACAGAAGATTTTATTGAACAAACTTCATCAGCTGAAATTATAGATAACCTTACCCAATTATTTGAGTTGTATGAGTGTTATAAAAGTATTAGTGATACACCGGAAACCTTTGAAGACTTTTCAAAATGGGGACAAATTTTATTGCACGACTTTAATGAAATTGACAGGTATTTAATTCCTTCAGAAAAGTTTTTTAAAGAAATAAACGATATTAGAGCCATAGAGGTTTGGAACTTAGGAGATAAAGAATTGTCTGACTTTCAAAAACAATACCTTAAATTTTGGAATGAACTCAGTCACCTATATGCTGCTTATAAAACTACTTTAGAAAGCAAAAACATGGCTTATCAGGGAATGGCTTTTAGAAAAGTAGCGGAAGAAATTGCTGAAAATCCTGAGTTTTTTATTGAAAATAAAATTACTCAATGGCAAAAAATAATTTTTGTTGGATTTAATGCGTTAAACCAAGCCGAAGAAACCATTATTAGTTCACTTATTAAACAAAATAAAGCTGAGATTTTTTGGGATGCTGATAAATATTACTTGGAAGATGACCTGCAAGAAAGTGGTTTCTTTTTAAGAAAATATATTAAAAAAGAGATTTTCTCTCCTTTTAATTGGATAAATGATAAATTTAATCAAACTACCAAAAACATTGAGATTATTGGTGTTCCTCAACAAATAGGACAAACCAAATATTTATCAAGCATCTTAAGCAAAATTGATTCTACTGATAATTATAAAGATACAGCAATTGTTTTAGCTGACGAAAACATGCTCATTCCTGTTATGCAATCTATTCCGAATGAAATTCAGAATGTAAACGTTACTATGGGATATCCCTTAAAAAACACGAGTCTTACCATATTTTTCGAAACCATTTTTCAACTTTTTATGAATGCAGAAAAATTTGGTTCAAAAGACACACTAACGTACCATTACAAAGATTTAATTAACCTGTTCAGGCTTCCTTTTAGCAATGTAATTATCGGAAACAAAACAATTGAACAGCTAAATTCAAAAATTATACAACAAAATTGGGTTTTTATTAATAACGATAAACTTCAGTTTATAAACGATGCTCTCCCCTTTAAGCTACCCATAAGAGCTACTATCTTAGATTTAATAAACATTTCTAAAACCATTATTTCTATTGGAAAAGAACACTACCAACAACTCATTAAAAAAAATACATCAAATAGTTTTCACTTAGAGCTAGAATATTTATTTCACTTTTCTAAACTTTTTAATCAGTTAGACTTGTTACTTACTCAGCAAGATGCTATAACAAGTTTTAAAGGATTTTACAGTATTTTCAGGCAACTATTAAGCTCTTTTTCTATAGAACTTTATGGAGAGCCACTACAAGGTTTACAAATAATGGGAATGTTGGAAACAAGAAATATTGACTTTAAAAATGTAATTATTGTTGGAGCTAATGAAGGCGTTTTACCCAAAGGAAAAACTTTTAATTCATTTATTCCTTACGACTTAAAAAATGCTTACCAACTACCAACTCATTACGAGAAAGATGCTGTTTATGCTTATCATTTTTACAGGTTAATACAAAATGCAGAAAACATCTTTATAACCCATAATACTGAAACGAATGAGTTTGGTAGCGGAGAACAAAGTAGATTTATTACTCAAATTGAGCATGAACTTAATAACACTAAAAAAACAAACATCACTATTTCTAAAAAACTAATCAACTACCCTACTTCTAAATTTCAACAATCAGACATATCGATTGAAAAAACTGACAAAGTAGTTAATCGTATAAAAGAAATTTTGAGCAACCAGCTATCTCCAACAGCACTTAATACTTACATTAATTGTCCATTAGATTTTTATTATAAATACATCCTAAAAATAAATGAAGAAGATGATGTTGAAGAAACTATAGAACACAACACTTTCGGGAGTTTTATTCATGAAATTTTTGAACAGCTTTATAAAGAATTCATAAATGTAGAACTTAAAGAAGAACACATAAAATTAATGTTGAAAAATGCCAATAAAATTACTCATGATGTCTTTTCAAAAAACTTTAGTGATGTTGAATTAAAAAGTGGTAAAAATCTTTTAATTTATTCTGTTGCTCAAACTTACATCAATAATTTTCTTAAAAAAGAATTGAACCTGGTAAAAAAAAGTCAACAAGCATTAGTGGTAAAATCATTAGAGCAAAAATTAGAATATACAACAAATTATGAACCTGAAGGAAATACTGTTAAACTTTCCGGAACTATTGATAGAGTTGACTCAATAGGTAGGTTAAATAGAATTATTGATTATAAAACCGGTAGTGTAGAGCCTGCTGAACTAAAAATTAAAGAACTTGATGAGTTATTATTGCCCAACAAGAAAAACAAAGCCTTTCAAATCTTATTTTATGCTTTGCTTTACCACAAAAATAACTCAACATTTTTAAATGACACAACAGAATGTAGTGCCGGTATTATTTCATTTAGAAAACTTACCAACGATTTTATGAAGTTTAACCTTAATGATGAAGGGAAAATAACAGTAGAATTACTAACTAATTTTGAAAATCAGATTAAAACAATTTGTGAAGAAATGATAGATAAAGACATTCCTTTTACTCATAATTCAAGCTCTGACTATTGTAAATTTTGTAACTAAAGCTATTCTATTTTTGGGCTTCAACAATTTTTTCCAACTTAATTCCCCTAGACCCTTTTACTAAGATATTTCTATTTTTAGGTTTATTATCAATGAACCATTTAATTACTTCTTCATAATTTTTAAAAAAATGGAGCAACTCATTATCTTTATACTTATCTGAAAATGAGAAAAAATTATTACCTACAAAAATGGTTGCTAAATGATTATTCACAGCTTTATCTATAATCGTACGATGTTCTTCATCACTTACACTCCCTAATTCAAGCATATCGCCTAAAATCATTAACTTATTTGAAAATTGCCCTTCAATAAATGTTTCAATTGCTGCATTCATACTAGTTGGGTTAGCATTATAAGCATCCAGATAATAAGTATTTTCTCCTATTTCGGCAAATTGAGAACGATTATTAGTAGATACATAATTTGTTATTGCATCAATAATATCTTGTTCGTCAACATTAAAATAATCTCCTATACATATTGCAGCCATTATATTGGGGAAATTATATTTACCATATAAGTTGGTTGTAATCAAATTGTTATTCCATGAAATTATTAAATTAGGAGAACTTTCTACTAATTTAAAATCATGACTTTTTGCATTTTCTCCATAGCCAATTCTATTTATTTCAGAAGACAAATCCATTAACAATTCATCGTCTTCATTAACAAACAAAATCCCTTCTTTTTGCTTTATAAACTTATATAATTCAGATTTTGTTTGAATAACACCTTCGTAACTTCCAAAACCTTCAATATGAGCCTTACCAATATTAGTTATTATTCCAAAAGTTGGTTCAGCAATTTTACTCAAAAACTCAATTTCTCCAATATGATTTGCTCCCATTTCTATTATTGCAATTTCTGTATCTTTCTTCAATGACAATAAAGTTAACGGAACTCCTATGTGATTGTTTAAATTTCCTTTGGTAGCTAGAGTATTATATTTTTTAGATAACACTGCAAAAATTAATTCTTTAGTAGTAGTTTTTCCATTGCTACCGGTAATTCCTATTACGGGTATTTTAAATTGTTTTCTGTGATGGTTAGCTAAACTCTGTAGCGTGGTTAAAACATCATCTACTAAAATAAATTTATCAGATTTAACAACATTTTTGTCATCAACAACTACATAAGATGCTCCATTATCTAATGCTTGTTGAGCAAATTGATTGGCATCAAAGTTTTCTCCTTTTAATGCAAAAAAAATACTGTCTTTAATAATATTTCTAGTATCCGTAGAAACATTTTCTTTTTCTAAAAAAAGATAATACAAGTTCTGAATTTCCATACAAACAAACATAAAAAAACCTCTTATGAAATTCATAAGAGGTTTTAATTTTTTATAAGCCAAACAATGTTAATATCCTAAACCAACCGGACTACCAACTCTTGTCATAGCACATCTAAATCCAATATAAGAAGTAGATTGTTCTTCAGTTAAATATCTTCTTGTTCCCGGAACCATCCAATAAGCTCTATCTCTCCAAGAAGCACCTTTATAAACTCTAGCTCTATCATTAACTAAGGATGTTTGTCCGAATTGATACATTTGCTTTTGTTTATCTAATTCATCAAAATCAGAATCTATAGTACCTGCACCAACTTCTCCATAGTATATGCTAGATTCCCAATGTCCATCAAGATAATCAATATTATCAGCTGATTTATAATTTCTTCTATCTGTTAAATTATCTTTTTCAGTATCAACATCTCTGTATTTAATTCTTCCTAAACTATCTTTTTCGGCAATATAACCATCTTCATCCAACTCTTTAGTTTGATAAACATTACCTCTAAATGGTCTAAAATCATCATTATCTTCTAATGATAATGGTCTATAAACATCCATTACCCATTCGCTAACATTACCCGCCATATTATATAAACCATAATCATTTGGCCAATAAGCATAAACCGGTGCTGTAACATCTGCATTATCATTTAGTTTACCGGCAACTCCCATATTATCACCTCTACCTCTTTTAAAGTTAGCTAATATCTGACCAATATACTTTTCGTTAGAATTTCTAACTGCATGACCATTCCAAGGGTATAACTTTCTATCTGGAATTAATTCATCTATGGTATTCCCTATTAATCCGTAAGCAGCATATTCCCATTCTGCTTCTGTTGGAAGTCTATATTTTGGTAATAAAATACCATCTTCCATTTTAACATTTCTAAATTCTTTATTAGGGTCTAAATCAGGAATACCATCAACTCTTTTTCCACTTTCATACTGTCCTAACATATAAGCTTCAGTATTAAAGTTATCTTCATTAATTTGATTAGGATAATGCTCAAACAACCCTTCTCTAATTAATATTATTTCATTCACTCTATCTGTTCTCCAAGCACAAAAATCGTTAGCTTGTAACCAGTTTACCCCAACTACAGGATAATCTCTGTAAGATGGATGTCTTAAATAATACTCAACATAAGGTTCATTATAAGCCAATTTACTTCTCCATACTAAAGTATCTGGTACGGCTTTTTTATACACCTCTGGATAATCTAATGAAAAAACTCTATCTAACCAATATAAGTATTCCAAATAAGCAAAATTAGACACTTCTGTTTCGTCCATATAAAAAGAAGATATAGTAACTGTTCTTGGAATATTATTCCAATCATAATTCACTTCTTGTTCTACTCTACCCATTGTAAATCTACCTCCTTCAATTAAAACCAAACCTGGGCCTGTTTCTTGCTCCAAATAAGGTACTTTTTGAAAACCTCCATTTCTTGGGTCATTATAATTCCATCCAGTTGTACTTGATTGTTCATGTTTACAAGAAGTAAAAAACAATGAAGTAATTACCAATGAGACGAAAATTAAATTTATTTTTTGCAGTTTCATAACTATTTATTTTTAAAACTATTTTTTTAAGATTATAAGATTAACTAAAAAGAGGGACAACTTATTGTTCTAAATCTAGGTTTTTTAGGTTTACAATCAAACTTCATACCTACAGAAAACTCATGAGAACCTGCTGTTTGATTGGTTAACTTAGATACTGTGATGTCATAACTATACCCAAATTTTAATATACCTGCTTCAAAACCTATAGAAGCAATAAAAGAATCTTGATTTCTATACCATAAACCACCATAAATAGGTCCTTTATTATAATACATACCAAAATTTATTTGTAAAAAATTTTCTTGAAGCTGAACTAATACATTTGGCGATAAAGTTGCCGGCTCACCTTTGCTATCTATAGGTATTTGAACACCTGCATGAAAAGTATATTTTCTAGGTAACGGACTAATACCCTCAATTACTGACTCATTAGGTTGAGTTAAATGATGAACAGCAAAACCAACAAATATATTTTCAGTATAACCTAATAATCCTGCGGAAAAATCAACAAAACTTCTTGGTTCATCTCTTTGTACCTCATTAGTATTAAAAATAAAACCTCTTCTTGGATCAATTTGATCTCCAAAAGTTAATTTATCCCAATCAACCCTTTTCTGAGCCCATGTTCCTTGAATACCTACCCTAAAAGTAAGTTTTCTTGTAACTTGCAACTCATAGGAATAAATACCACTCACATTTATTGTATTTAAAGTCCCCTCACCTGCTCTGTCATTAAGCACCAATAAACCAACACCACCAGACAGTGCATCTACATGCTGATCATAAGAAGCACTATTAGTAACAAATGAACCACTTATCCCCGGCCATTGATTTCTATGGTTTAATGAAAGTTTCGGACAATAAGATGCCCCCGCAAACGCAGGATTTAAATAAAGTTGATTAGCATAAAACTGTGTGAATTCAGGATCTTGAGCAAACAACTTACCTGTGAAAACCACTGTTAATAAAGCTATTAAACCTAATTTAAAGCTGCCTTTTATTATTATGTTACCTTTTATCATGTAGTTTTTAAACGTATAATTTAAAAATCAAGTTCCAAATGTAGCTATTTTTTTTACAAACCTAAAAAAACAATAAAGATTTTTTAATTTCGTTTAGCTTTAAAATTAATTTGTAAAACTAACGTAATTAGTCTTAATTTTATAAAAAAAATTTAAATGTTTTACAGTAAATCACTTTCTATTGCCCTATTAATATTACTTCCTACAGGTTTTATAGCTGGAAATGTTATAGTTGAAAAAACCATTTCATGGGACTCAACAGTTAAAAAAAACACTGAATTTTCAACTCAAAAAAATAATTCAAAATGGTTTCCTTCATTTAATAATATGGATTTTATTGCCGAAAAAGATTATTTAGCCATCTATTTTGACAAAGTTTTTCTTAATGGAGAAAAACTTATTGATGTAAATATACTAAATATTAATTATTCCCCTATTTCTTTTGAAGAAATACAAAACATGTATGGATTTGATTATTTACCCGACAATATAGAACTGAATTTTTTTAATGGTATAGAAAAAAAAATGAATTATGGCTTCTATAATTTTATTCCTATCATATACGACAAAAACAGCGGAACTTATAAAAAAGTAGTGAGCTACAAATTTGAATTAATTACTGAAAAACCTACAGTAAATCCTACAAATAAAAGTTTAACACTTAATTCAGTACTAGAAAGCGGTGATTGGTACAAAATAGGTGTCTCTAAAGATGGTGTTTTTAAACTTACTTATGATTTTCTAAAAGATTTAGGACTCGATGTTAACAATATAAATCCGGCAAACATTAAAGTTTATGGTAATGGCGGAAAAATGCTGCCACTACTAAATAGCGATTACAGGCCTGACGACCTTCAACAAAATGCTATACATGTTGCTGGTGAAAATGATGGTGTCTTTGACAAAGAAGACTATGTATTATTTTATGGTCAATCTCCAAACACATGGAATTTAAATACACTTAGTAACCGATTTAATCATAAAAACAACCTATTTAGTGACACTTCTTTTTATTTTATAACTGCTAGTAATACCGGGCAGCCATCAAAAAGAATTACCTCTCAACCATCTTTAAGCGGAGCAACTATTAATGTTACTACTTTTAATGACTATACTTATCATGAAAAGGATTTAGTAAACCTTATAAAATCTGGTCAAGAATGGTTCGGAGAAGTTTTTGACATAAGAACCAACTATAATTTTAATTTTAATGCTCCCAATTTGGATGTAAACACCCCAGTTCAAGCAGAAGTTTTTGTTGCTGCCCGCTCAAATAATACCAGTACTTTCGCTATTACAACTAATAGTAATTCATTTAACATAACTTGCGGAGGTGTTGATCTCAATAATTACACCTCTACTTTTGCATCGACAAGTTCTAACGCAACATCATTTACAGCAACAAATAATATTATTAATATAGGTATCACTTATAATCGACCTAATTCTTTATCAACCGGTTGGTTAAATAAAATTGAGATTAATTACAGAAGAAACCTCAGCATGAGTGGTAATCAATTATTTTTTAGAGATATAAATTCTATTGGTGTTGGCAACATTGCTTCTTTCAATATTTCTAATGCTGGAACTATAACCAAAATATGGGATGTAAGTGATCCTTTTAATATCAAAGAAATTAATTATAATCTTTCCGGAGGTACAGTTACATTTACTGTCGCTACTGATAGTCTTAGAGAATTTGTTGCTTTAACCAATAACTATGAAACACAAGTTACACCACTAGGAAAAGTTGAAAATCAAAACCTACATGGAATAACACAAGCAGATATGGTAATTGTAAGCCATCCCATGTTTTTATCCCAAGCAGGACAAGTAGCAGACTTTCATAGTGATGAAGGATTAAATGTAATTATTGTTACACCTCAACAAATCTATAATGAATTCTCCTCTGGTAGCCAGGACATTGTTGCTATTAGAGATTTTGTTCGTATGTTATACAATAGAGCTACTGTTCCTACTGATTTACCAAAATATTTACTTTTATTTGGAGATGGTTCTTACGATAACAAAAATAGGCTAACCAATAACACTAATTTTATCCCGACTTTTCAATCTGTAAACTCAACAAACCCACTAGGAACAGCTTCTTATGTGTCTGATGATTTTTATGGTATGTTAGACCCTACTGAAGGCGTGTGGAACGGGGCAGAAATTATGGATATTGCTATAGGAAGACTCCCCGTAAAATCTCAACAAGAAGCCAACAATGTAGTAGATAAAATACTAAACTACAATACAACTACTACTCTTGATGATTGGAGAAATGATGTAGTTTTTGTTGGCGATGATGAAGATGGAAATCTACACATGAAGGATGCAAATAAAATTGCAGACACCTTAATAACGAATTACAAATCATATAATGTGGATAAATTATTTATAGATGCATATCAACAAGTGGCTACTCCTGGTGGAAATAGATACCCTGAAGTAAATGATGAACTCGACAAAGCAGTAAATAATGGTTCTTTAATTATTAACTATACGGGGCATGGTGGCGAGGTTGGTTGGGCTCACGAAAGAATTCTTTCTGTACCAATGATAAATAGTTGGGAAAATCAAAGAGGACTTCCCTTATTCATTACTGCCACGTGTGAATTTAGTAGATTTGATGATCCTTCGAGAACATCTGCGGGAGAATTAATCTTATTAAATAAGAAGGGAGGAATTGCTTTACTTACCACCGTAAGAACTGTATTTTCAGGTCCTAACTTCACCTTAAACAAAACACTATTCGACATAATTTTCACTAAAAACAACTTAGAAGATAAAACTATAGGTGAAATTTTTACAGAAACAAAAAATCTTACTAATGGTGGAACAAACAACAGAAACTTTACTTTATTAGGAGACCCTGCTCTTAAATTAGCCTACCCCAACCATGAGGTAATTACTACTAAACTCAACAACATTAATATTAGTAGCATTGATACTATTAAAGCCTTGCAAAAAGTAACTATTGAAGGATATGTGCAAAATAGAAGTGGACAAAAACTAACCAACTTTAATGGTATTATTAAACCAACTGTGTTCGATAAAGCTAAAACAATCACTACCTTACAAAATGATGGAGGTAGTGCTATGCAGTTTAATTTGCAAACAAGTAAACTATTTAAAGGTAAAGTAAGTGTAACTAATGGTGATTTTTCATTCAGCTTTGTAGTTCCTAAAGATATTTCTTACACTTATGGTGTTGGTAAGGTCAGTTATTATACTGAAAACAGTTTTGAGGATGGACATGGATATTTTGATGGTTTTTATATTGGAGGAATGGCCGATAGTATTGCTGCCGATAACCAAGGTCCTGATTTGGAACTATACATGAATGACGATAATTTTATTAGCGGTGGAATGACAGATGAAAATCCAAGTTTATTAGCTTTTATTGAAGACATTCATGGTATAAACATGGTTGGAAATGGTATTGGACATGATATCATTGCTATTTTAGACGACAAAACAGAACAGCCTTTTGTTCTTAATGATTTTTACGAAGCTGATTTAAACAGCTACCAGAAAGGTACAATACGTTTTCCTTTTAAAGATTTAGAAGAAGGCAGGCACAAATTAACATTAAAAGTTTGGGATGTTTATAACAACTCATCAGAAGCTACTTTAGAATTTGTTGTGGTTAAATCTAAAGACTTAGTACTAGACAAAGTATATAATTATCCTAATCCTTTTACCACTTACACGGAATTTTGGTTTGAACACAACCAACCCGGAAAACCTATGTATGCACAAGTACAAATATTTACTATTACCGGAAAACTAATTCAAACATTAGAACAAAATATTTTAAATGAAGGATTTCGCTCCTCCTCTATAACTTGGGATGGTTTAGATGCTTTTGGCGACCAAATAGGAAGAGGTGTTTATGTGTATAAACTTAGAGTTAGAGCAGAAAACATGTCGGTTGCAGAAAAAATTCAAAAACTGGTAATTCTAAGGTAATTTCCTTTCACAATAACTTTAAATTTTATTCGTTTAGTGTAGTCAAATATTAAAATTTAACTACTTATATTGTTATATTTGCCATCCTATTTTTTAAAAAATTAAATGAAACGAATTATTTTAAGTCTATTAATTGTATCATTTTGCTCTACAATTAAAGCACAAGAGAAAAAAAGTATTCTCCAACTAAATACAATCACAACAGCAGTGCCTTTTTTATTAATTGCACCCGATTCAAGACATGGAGCACTTGGTGATGCAGGTGTAGCATCTTCTCCTGATGCAAACTCTATGCACTGGAATGGTTCTAAAATGGCTTTTATAGAAAAAGAAATGGGTATTTCTATTTCATACACTCCTTGGTTAAGAGACTTAGTTCCTGATATTAACTTATCTTATATTAGTATTTACAAAAAAATTGGCGATGGAGATCATGCTATTGGTTCATCATTAAGATTTTTCTCTTTAGGTGATATTAAATTTACTGATGAAAGAGGAAATCCCATAGGAGATTTTACACCTAATGAATGGGCCTGGGATGTTGGCTACAGTAGAAAACTAAGTGATAGGTTTTCTGCCGGTATTGCGGGTAGATACATTTATTCTAACCTTACCGGAGGAATTGATGTTGCTGGATCTAATACAAAAGCAGGAACTTCATTCGCTGCAGATGTTTCTGCATTTTATACCAATCCGGATGCTGTCTTATTTGATCAAGATGTTATTTTTAATGCAGGAATAAACATCTCTAATATTGGAGCTAAAATCTCTTATACAGATGACGCCATCAAAGACTTTATTCCAATTAATTTGAGATTAGGGCAATCGCTAACTTTTGTAATGGATGATTATAATTCCATAACTATTTTAACTGATATAAATAAATTGTTAGTTCCTACTCCACCTGAATATGCAACAGATGATTCCGGAAGACCAATTATTGATCCTGCTACCGGAGAACAAGAAATTGAATCAGGAAAAAACCCCGATGTACCTGTAGTAACGGGAATTTTTCAATCCTTTAATGATGCTCCCGGAGGGTTTGGAGAAGAAATGAGAGAAATAAACATTTCTGCTGGGTTAGAATATTGGTATAACAAGCAATTTGCTGCACGTTTTGGTTATTTTCATGAACATTCTACGAAAGGAAATAGAAAATTCTTTACTGCTGGTGCCGGACTTAAACTAAGCGTTTTTAGTATCGATTTCTCTTACCTATTTTCTACTGTTGCTAGAAACCCTCTTGCTAATACTATTCGTTTTTCATTGCGTTTTGATTTTGATGATTTTAAATCTCAAAATGACACCCCCACTAATTAATAAAATAAAATGAAAATACGAGTAGGATTTGGTTTTGATGTTCATCAATTAGAAGGAGGAAAAGATTTTTGGCTTGGAGGTATAAAAATTCCTCATACCAAAGGAGCTGTTGGGCATTCTGATGCTGATGTACTTATTCATACCATTTGCGATGCTCTTTTAGGTGCTGCCAACTTAAGAGACATTGGTTTTCATTTTCCTCCAACAGATAATAAATACAAAGGAATTGATAGTAAAATTCTTCTAAAAGATGTTGTAAAATTAATCACTGATAAAGGGTTTTCTATTGGTAATATTGACGCTACTATTGCTCTACAAAGACCTAAAATCAACCCTTTTATCCCAGAAATTAAAAACACCCTTTGTCCTATTCTTGAAATTGATAATGAAGATTTATCCATAAAAGCAACCACTACAGAAAAACTAGGCTTTGAAGGCAGGGAAGAAGGTGTTTCTGCGTATGCTGTTGTGCTTATTCAAAAATCATAATAAGTTTATGTCTTTACAAGAAAATATTTCATTACGTCCTTACAATACTTTTGGTATAGATGTAAAAACAAAAAAACTAGCTACCATTAATAGTGTTGATGAACTTAAAAACATTTTATCCAACAACCTTTCTCCTATCTATATTCTTGGTGGTGGAAGCAATATTCTCTTTACCAAAGACTTTGATGGACTAATCTTAAAAAACGAACTTAAAGGCATACAGCTTATCAACGAAAATGATAATGAAGTTTATTTAAAAGTAGCTTCGGGAGAAGTGTGGCACGAGTTTGTTTGCTATTGTATTGAGAACAACTATTGTGGAATTGAAAATCTATCTTTAATTCCTGGAAGTGTTGGAGCATCTCCTATGCAAAACATTGGTGCTTACGGAGTGGAAGTAAAAGATTTCATCACCGAAGTGGAAGCCTTACATTTAAAATCATTAAAAATCACTCATTTTTCTACTAACGATTGTGAATTTGATTACCGAAGCAGCATTTTTAAAACCAAAGAAAAAGGCAATTATTTTATTACTGCTGTAACGTTTAGATTAAATAAACAACCTAACATCAATACTAGTTACGGAGCTATCCAGTCAGAATTGGAAGTAATGGGGATTAACAACCCTACAATAAAAGATGTAAGCAAAGCGGTTATTAATATCAGACAAAGTAAATTACCCGACCCTAAAGAAATTGGTAATGCCGGAAGTTTTTTTAAAAATCCTGCTGTAAGTAATGAAAAAGCTGACCAATTAAAAGCAGCATTTCCTGAAATACCCAACTACCCACAAAACAACGGAACTACTAAAATTGCTGCAGGCTGGCTAATAGAGCAATGTGGTTACAAAGGAAAGACTTTTGGAAATTATGGCGTACACAAAAAACAAGCGTTAGTATTAGTAAACTATAGCAACGCTAAAGGCCAAGAAATTTACGATTTGTCTTCAGAAATTATTAATGCCGTAAACACTAAATTTGGTATTGAACTGGAAAGAGAAGTGAATGTATTATAAAGAGAGGAAATATTAATATTTCCTCTCTTTTACTTATTTATTATTACCTAACAACACTAACCTTACCCGTTAATCTTTCTCCATTTTCTGAAATAATTTCATAAAAATATATTCCATTTTCTAATGAAGAAACATCAATATTACTTAACGAGTTATTGAGTTTTTCTTCTATTATCAGTTTGCCTGAAATTTGATATATGTTTAGCATATAAATTCCTTTAATATCTTCTATTGATATCGTCAACTCACGATTAACAGGATTTGGATAAATCTGAACGTTTGCTAACTCATTAGCATTTTCTGTTATGCCCGCAAATATATCTTTTGGTACTGCATTTACCCTCATATTACTGTTAGTAGCTTTTGCTTTTATGGCTTTTGCTACTTGTATATGATGTACGCTTTTTTTGGTTAATGCAAATGCTTGATTGTTCACAGATACTCCCATCCATGTATCATTTACTGTATCTTTTATTAAGTCTATTGATGATAAATCTAAAAAGGCATTTCTTGTTGTAGCGTTATCTTGTTCAATAAACGGTTGATTAGCTGCTGTAAAGGATTCCTGAACAACTGATTCAACTGTTGATGTTCCTCCACTCATCATCATACTGGATGAACCGGAACTACAATCCATACAGGTTGTTGATGAGTAACAAGTTGAATAGTCATCTGAATCTAATGGTAAGTTTTGAGGTGTACTAGCATCTCCCGGACAATAATTGGCAACTATGGTATATTCGCTTGATTGAATGGGTGGATTACTACCCCAATAGTTTCCCTTTGCATTAATTTGAGATGGTGACCTTAATAAATAGCCATAGCAAATATCAAACATGTGTCCGTTGCCATAAAATTGATTGGGAATGGTATCGTTGTCTTGTCTGTCTATGGTATGTTGTACTGCATCTATGTTTAACAGGGTGTTTTTTGTTTTTATTCCTGTTGTTATATTGTCATAAACAGAACCGCAGCCTTCATCTCCAATGGTTAGCATAGAGGTAAAACTTCTTGTTTGCGTATCGTAAACACCATACATGTCTATTCCATAATCCTGATTATCGTAAACTTTTGCTCCGTTTCTTAAAAAGACAAGTGAGCTTAAAGAATAGATTCCATTGGTATTAGTATGCATTTTTGTATTGGAAAAATAGGCTCCGGCTACTTCACTTAAATATACTCCGGATATTCCCATATTTTTTATCTCGGTATTGGTTATTGTTACTATTTCTGAATTTATTCCAAAAAAACCGTAATTTCCTTCATCTAGTATCCCTCCTGTAATGTTTATTTCTTCCACATCATCTATGTAATAATTATCATCTACTATCCCTGTCATGTTGGTTGCCTGAACAGTAAGTGCAGTAGTAGCTAGTTCTATTTTTATGCCTGTTGCCAGGTAATTAAAATCACAACCGTTTATAAACACATCTGTTGGATTGGTTATGTTCAACCCTATACCTGTTTGTACTACATTATAAGAAGGATTATAGGTTACTGCTACTGAAGTAAAATCGGTTTGGGTTAATTGTATGCTTGAATTATTATTGTAATACACCATACCTGTGTTTAGAGTAGCGGTTATGTTACCTAAAAGCAAGTTGGTGTTTTCTACTAATGCTATAAACAGGTGATTTTTTCCTTTCCCTGTAAAATTCATTTCTACCGTGCTGGGCATGGTTAACTGATGGTTGGGATAAAAGTAATAATAGCCGTCTCTGTTATGTGTCCATACTGCATTGGCATCAAATACCATGTCTCCTTTTACTTCTACTCTTGCTGCATTTCCTGATATGGATGTTGCTCCTACTAATAATCCTTTACCTGATTGGTTATTATTGTAATACACGGTTGCTCCTTCTTCTATTATTAATATGGCTCCGGGCTTTAGTATTAACTCTGCTCCGTCTTCTATTATTAAGTCACTATCTTCAAATATATGTAGTTTTGCTCCGCTTTCCAGCTCCATTTTTGAACCACTTTTTAGGCGTAAGGTGCTGTTGTTTTTAACATTTACGGTAGCATTTTGTTCTAAATGGAAATAGGAACCACCTGAACAAATAAAAACTGTTGGATTAATAAAGTCATTATTAGCAGTAATGTTTTGCTTATTAGGTGTCCCACTCTTATCAATATCTAATACTTTTCCTGTTTTAATATTAAACGAGTAATTATTCGGAGATACAATATTAGCAGGTAAAATGATACTCCCCGTATAACGCGTATTATTTTCAATATCGTAATCATCCATTCTTACTTTTACTGTTACACTACTGTCCTGATTGTAGCTTAATACTTCAAAAGATATACCTGTTAAATAAATGGATGAAAGTGTATCAAAAGTTGATTGAAACCATTGTATATTAGTGATAACAGGGTTTGAACTTAAGTCTATCTTATCTCCCTGATTAAAAGTCATGCCTATACCCAAGGCTCCATACGTAAAACTTCCGTTTTCCTTATAAACAATACGTTGTTCATTCTGTATATTATTGGATGTATTATTATTCCAATTACCGTGATAATCAATTTTATTGTTATTAGGAATGAAATCATTCCTAATAAATGATGTTGAAGTGTGCGGACTCAACGGATTTTCTGTTCCTTTTATAAAATTATAAGTTATTCCTCCCCAAACCTCAGGTGCTGAAGGTTCAGGACTGGCATATTGATTGGTATAGTCATAATGTCCATTATTATTTAAATACTTGACACCATTCACTTTATTAGCGTTACCGGGCGATAAGTTAAAGTCTCTACTTCCCATTTTTTCAACATAAGCCACTAATCCTCTGGGAGCATCAGGAAAAGTATCGTTTACTCCATTTAATACCCACCCTTCTCTATTGTCAAATGTACTTCTCCCTTGATGGTTTTCCAACCATAAATACTGGTCTTCTCCGTAAGGTTGGGGTATTCTCACTCGTATTACATCTCCTGTAGTAATAAAATCTCTCAAAGTGTAAATTCCTCCATTTTGTATATCTCCAATAGAATCTAATTGTGTATTTACCTGATTTGAATCTGTGGTAAGTTCAATCCATCCTAGATGCCACCTTTCCCAACCGTTTGCACTTTCATAAACATGTGGTCCATCTCCGGGCTTCATTATTCCATAACCAAAATTATTATAGAATTGCCTTCCTACCACCCCATTGGCTCCATTATAATGTGGTGAACCATACAAATTATGAGCTACTTCGTGTAAAAACAAACTCCTGCTTATTCCTTTTAATGCCTTATGGCTTCTAAACCCACAATACCTTGCGGTTTTATATGTTCTTCCCAAACTATCTGTAAATGTTTTATTATCCGGTATGTTTGCTACTGCTACATTTGAATGTGGATTGTTACATAGTTTATTTAAATATGGTTGTTGAGTTATTGGATTTATATAATTCGGATCATTAGGACAATCCTTACCGTATCTCCAAAGAATTACTAAAAAATCGATAATACTATCAGGCGGATGGTTAATTACATCAGAATTATCAAAACTATTGACTGGATTATTTTTTCTGTTATCGTAAGGACTCCAATCAAAATTAGGATGATTGATTGCAATACTATCTAACACCCATTGATTATAGGTATCCCATCCTGCTTGCCCTGATGTATCTAAAGCAATATCTGCCGTAACATTAATACGCTCAGGAAAAACATCTGCCACCATTTTTAAAGGAGTACCGTTAGGTAAACTCATCTGATAAAAATAATTAGAGATGGTGTTATCATTATTAGTCGGAGAAAATTGATTATAATTAGAATAAAAATAATCATTCACGTTGGTAGGGAAAGATTTTCCTGGCGGATTAATTCCATCATCATAAGGCCAATTACCGGTATTATCTGTGTTTCCGTCATTGGTAAACCCTGCAAATACCAAAATGATACGAAATTCTCCTTTAGGCGTAAAATTTTTACCATATATACTGCTTACAAAAGCCATTTCTGAAGTGTCTTGTGAACTAGTATCAACAAAACATTCATGTTCTTCATATTGAGCATAGGTTTTATTAAAAGCAAAAAATAAAATGAATAGTAATGTAAATTGAACCCATTGCTTTAAATCGGGCATGTTGTTAGTTATTTTCATGTGTTTGTGTTTTTAAAATTTGAATACTGTTCATCTTTTATGCACAAGCATCTCCCTTACCATTAAATATAATGGATAACGATACACTTGATGGATAAAAAAAATGATTTTTATTGTTTTACCACTTTTAAGTTAGTAGTATTGGTAATGCTTCTTAATTGAATTACATATAGTCCCTTTGCCCAATGTGTGGTAGTAAATACAAAACCAGTACCAGTAGAAACCTGCTGTTCTACCATTCTGCCTGACATATCGAACACCGTTATTTTAGTATTGGCACTTATTCCTTTTATAACAAAACCATCAGTAAACGGATTAGGATACAGTATTGGTGTCGGAAAATCTTCCTCTTCTTCTTTCGGATTTTCTTCTTCTACCGGTATAACTACTTTTTTGTATTTGAACACAAAAATATCATCTCCTCCTAATGGTCCTTCCTGTGCATAACCTGTTACCAAATAATTACCTTCATTGTCCACTATTAATTTTCTGGCTCGTTCATTTAAAGAAGTATTGAATGACCAGCGGTACAATATCGTGTCTTTTATTACTTGTCCACATTTATCGGTCCAATAAAGTTTTACATCACTCCCCCACTGCTGTTGATAGTATTGGCTTACAAACAATAAATGACCTTGATTATCTATGGGTTCAAAATCATCTATGATATGTCCATTAAACACATCAGGTACAGTAACTGAATCACACACCTGAGTTACGTTACCAAGCAAATCGACATAAACCATTTTGTGAGGATTTTGCCAAAAAGAAGAGTCTCTTCCATAAATAACTACTTCATCTGCATTATAGTTAGCTAATAAATGTAAAGGAAATAAGACAGGAAGTGTAACCGTATCTATTTGGGCTAAATTATCATCAATCATCAACAAATTATTAATGCTATCGTTTAACAGCACATAAATTGTATTATTAATTATCTCTACCCCTTTAATAGCTTTAGTAATGTTATCTATTCTTGCCAATACATTAAAATTATTGTCCATTTTTACTAAAGCACCTACCCCGTGGTAATCAATACTTGCCAACAAGTTTCCATCAGGAGTCAACCATACATTATATACTTCACTCCCCAAATTAGCTGAATCTCTCAAAGTAAATAAAGTATCTCCATTAGCATTAAACTTAACCAAAAACCCTTCATAACCAAATCCATTGTACATCCTGTTTCCGGCAACAAATCCTGAATCAACTGTTTCGCATATTGTATTAACAATTCCTCCGGCATTATTATGCCACTTCTCCCATAAAGTATTACCTCCTGTATCTATCTTAGCTAAATACAACCCTAGTCCTCCTGATGCTCCAACCACCAAATAATTACCATCTCGGGTAGTAATCATATCTATCGAATAATCTGTATTAGGAGTTCCCAACGCAATTTGCCAAATAAACTGCCCTTTAATGGTGGTTACCATTAAAAAAAAGACAACGACTAATATGTAATTCTTTAATTGCATTACTTTTTTTCACTGTTTTTTCATACGCATTTAATTTATAAAGGTACACAATTTCCCATATTTGTTACAAGGGTTGGGTTATTTCTTGGTAAAATGTTGTTTTACAGTGTAAATGTATATATTATTTTTTATTTATCCATATTTATATAGGTATTTATATAGAGTAATTTAAAAATTCCTTTTTTTATTACTTTGCTGTATGGTTAGAGAAAATAATATCAAACTATTCATATTAATAGGTCGAAGATTAAAAGAATTAAGAAAAAGTAAAGGTTATTCTAGCCAAGAAACATTTGCTTATGATGCCGAAATACCAAGAGCTTTGTATGGAAAATATGAAAAGGGGGCAAATTTAACTATCGCAAGTCTTTTTCGAATCATCAAATTTCATGGTTTAACTTTTGAAGATTTTTTTTCAAAAGGATTTGATGAGTTGTTCGAACAATAATTTTTTATTGTTTTATCACTTTTAAATTAGTTGTGGTTATATTACCCTTTACTTTTACAATATACAATCCTTCTACCCAGTTAGTAATGTCTATTTGTGTTGGATTAATACTGCTTATCGTTTGGTATATTGTTCTTCCCATCATATCAATTATGGTAATACTATTGTTTTCTGTAATCCCTATAATAGCAAATTGAGTTTGTGCTGGATTTGGATATATTGTTTTATCATTTAATGGATTTTTTTCATCTATTCCAACTTCATGTTGAAAATTAGCAACCAATGTATTAAAAGAACTATCTGTTAATATAAACAGTGAGTCGTTTATTGGATCGTAATAAATAGGCTTGTAATCAATTGCATCACAATTATTATTTAATAAGTGAATAGAAGACCAACCTTCTAAAAAATGAAACTGAATCTCACTAAAATCTGCCCGTACTGTAACAGGATAATTAGTTGCATAAATAAAAAATTCAAAATTGTTATACACCGATTCAAATGACCCGAATGGTCTTAAATCTATTTTTGAATCAATATTGTTTGGAAAATATAAATTGGGTGATGGTGGTGATGAATAAAAGGGAGTTTCACGAATACAATTAAAATTAGCAGAATCTCTCTGTATAACTCTAATATCCAAGCTGTCGAAGGGTGTGCCAAAAATATTGAATTCATTAAATGAAGTATCAATTCCAAGCGTTGCTGTATCATTAATACCAAAAACAATAGTATCTTTCAACCCAATAGCGTCTTCAACAAAAAGTTTTAATGAAACACTCTGCGAATAAGTTGGAATTAGCAACAAACTTGTTATGCAAATAGATAAAAGTTTAAACATATTTTCACTAAAAGTTTGGTTGGTTAATAACTCTATAAAAAAATTAAGTTCTCATCGTAATACGCAAAAAAACCAGTAAAGTTAACTTGTTCAGCAAGAAATGATTATGATTTATAAAAAATACAGAAACTGTATTAAAAGATTACTTTAAAAACAACAAGCCTTAACTCCACAAAAGAATTTTGAATAATTCTACTTATTCTTCTTTTCAAACTCTTTTACAATTTCATCAAGAGATTTTCCTTGTAATTTAATAGACTCTTTAGCACTTTCTGCTAAAGGATGATCGGGATATTTATCTATAAATTCTTGATAAAGCATTTTAGCATTTTCATCTTCATTAAGCATATCTCCAACAATAGTAGCTTTATAAAACAATGCTAAAGGAGCTCTTTCATGATCAGGGTCTCTTTCTAATAATCCATTAAGATGTTTAATAGCTAAATGCGGTTTGTTTATTGCTTTTGCCAATTCTCCGGCTCTAAACTGGTATTCTTTAGAGATGATTTCAAAACTATGGTGTTTTAAGAAATCTTCATAAGCCAACAGTAACTTTTCTGCAACTTCTCTATGAACACCTGTAGTATCATTTGCCAAAATCAACGAATAATTATCAATTAAAGCAATTCTTTCTTCAATAGTATCAACTATGGTGTCTTTTACTTCTTCATTTTTTTCAATAACAATATCTTGGTCTGAAGAACCTGAACAAGCTACAAAAACACCTAATAAGGCAACACTCATAAAAATTAATGCTTTTTTTATCATAATGATTTATTTTTTAATAATGGAAATTTCATTCTGTAACCAACTTTAATTTCACCCTTAGTAATAGCGTTTAGTCGGCTTTTAATTAATTGTTTTTTTAGTGGATTAATTTTATCGACAAACAAAATACCCTCAATATGGTCATACTCGTGCTGTACCACTCTTGCTCCTAATCCATCTAACTTTTCTTCCACCAATTCAAAGTTTTCATTGTAATATTCAATAGTCAGTTCAGGTTTTCTAGCAACTTCTTCTCTGATTCCGGGAATACTTAAACAACCTTCTTCAAACTTCCATTCTTTGCCTTTTTCTTCAATAATAATGGGATTGATGAATACGCGCTTAAAACCTTCTAATTCAGGAGCTTCTCCATCTTCATTAAAACCTGCTGCATCAACAATAAACAAACGTATAGGTAATCCTATTTGTGGAGCTGCCAACCCAACGCCTTTTGAGTGATACATGGTTTCAAACATATCAGCAATAAGTTGTTTTAAGTCAGGATAGTTAGCATCTATCTCTTCGGTTTCCTTTCTTAAAACCGGATCTCCGTAAGCTACAATTGGTAATATCATAAAACAAAATTAGCAATATTTTTTTGTTTCTTTGTCAACGATTATTTTATCATCGATTTTTAACCTTCCATAACAAAATGAGATATCTATTATATACGCTTACTTTTTTATCTTTTATTGCTTGTAATACAAGTTCTGAAAAAAAAGCTCCTAACGAGGTAAAAGGTTATGCCCAAGGTACAACCTACCAAATTTTATATATAGATGACAGAAATTTTCAACGCTCGGTAGATTCTATTTTAATTGCCATAGATAATTCACTATCTACCTATAACAAACGTTCTATCATCACTAATTTTAATCAAGCAGATAGTGTATTGGAAGTTGATGCTTATTTTATTGATGTTTTTAATATGGCTAAAGAGGTTTACACAACAACAGGAGGTGCTTTTAACCCTACTGTTACGCATTTAGTAAATGCTTGGGGATTTGGCTTTAAAAACACCGAAAAAACAGACAGTGTTACTATTGATAGCTTATTACAATTTACCAATTTTGATTTAATTACTATTGAAGACAATATCGCCATTAAGCAAAATAAAAATATGATGTTAGACTTTAATGCTATAGCTCAAGGCTATACAGTTGACGTTATTGCTGATTTTTTTGATAAAAAAAATGTAAAAAATTACATGATAGAAGTTGGTGGAGAAATTATTGCCAAAGGAAAAAATGCAGCAAAGAAACCTTGGCGAATAGGCATAGATAAACCTATAGAAAATCAGGAAGAAAGAGTATTAGAAGCCGTTATTAAATTAGAAAATGCTGCGTTAGCTACATCTGGCAATTACAGAAAATTTTATGAAAAAGATGGTGTTAAATATTCCCATACCATTAATCCTGTTACCGGCTATCCTGTAAGACATACCTTATTAAGTGCTACTGTTGTTACTGATAACTGTGCTTTAGCAGATGCTTACGCCACTGCTTTTATGGTTGTTGGATTAGAAAAAAGCAAAGAAATTTTAAAAACCAACCTAACTTTAGACGCTTTGCTTATTTATGCTAATGAAGATGGTACCTTAAGCTCCTACTCCACTCCAAAACTTGCTGAAGCTATTGAAATTGTTGAGTAAATAAGTTGTTAATTATTTGCTATTTCTAATTTTATTAAACACATCCCAAACTACCACGCCAACACTTACCGAAATATTTAAAGAATGTTTGGTGCCATATTGCGGAATTTCAACTACTTCATCTACTTCGTTAATTACTTCTTGCTCTACACCAAGTACTTCATTACCGAATATTAATGCTAATGGCTCATCTTTGCTACACCTAAAATCATTCAGCATGGTGCTATTTTCTGTCTGCTCAATAGCAATAAGCTTGTAGTTCAAGTTTTTTAACTCATTAACGGCTTCAATGGTTGAACTAAAATATTTCCATTCAACGGTTTCTGTTGCTCCTAAAGCAGTTTTTTGTATCTCTCTGTGAGGTGGTTGAGCGGTAATACCACATAAATAAATTGCTTTAATTAAAAAAGCATCCGCTGTTCTGAACACCGAACCTATATTGTTTAAACTTCTAATATTATCTAATACGATAATTATTGGCTGTTTTTGTTCTTGCTTAAAATCATCCTCACTCAACCTGTTTAACTCATCATTAGCTACTTTTCTATACTTCATTAATCGTTATTTGTTAATCATCAATCTCTAATTTCCTATCTTCAATCCTCTTTCCATTCGCTATTTCTTCCTGGTGTATAAGGACTTGGTGTTATCGCTAATTTTTTCTCCAACGCCTCTACTTTTTTAACACTTTGTTGCACCATCGTCAATACAGGTTCGTATTCATTTTTAGCAATAGTAATATTATCTTTTGAAGTTGTTGTTGGTGCTGATGTAGAATTCCACAGACCATAAACTACCGTTTCTATTCTATCCATAATACTCGGATAAGTTTCAAACTCATACTTAGCAATAGCGTTATCTCCATGAAGCATAATACTTACTTCTTCTAATTCAGCTTGTATTTTTTGTACTTCTTCCAACAAACTAACATCTACAGACGGAAAAGTTTGAATGGCTTTTTTAATATGAACTAACCTATCTTTAACTTCTCCCATTAATTTGCTTGTTCCTTGTACAGATCGTCTTAATTCTGCTACTTCTTTTTGAAACGCCAACAATGCTTTTTTATCTACAGCTGCTAAAGAGTTGTTGTTCAATAAGTCTATTTCAAAAGATTTAGGCTCTGCCAATTGAGTTATTTTTCCGTTATCATCTAAATACATGGTTACCGAATAAGTTCCCGGTAAAGCTAGCTGTCCCACATCAAAAGAGCCATATCTACCCGGTTTAATTTCTTTAAGTTTTATAGGAGTTGTAGTGCTATATCTATAGTTCCAAACTACTTTATTAATTCCAGCCTTAGCTTCAGAAGTAATTTTTTGAACTTCATTGCCCGTTGCATCTTTTATTACAAATAAGAAATAAGGTTTTTCTTCTGTGGCTTCTTTTCTTATTTCATCTAAAGATGGATAGTAATCATCTGTATTTTTCTTTTCTAACGCTTTTCTTTTTTCTTTAGCTGTTTTTAACGTATCACTAAAATAATAAGTAATTACAGCCCCTAAAGGTTTGTTTTCGGCAGCAAAATAACTTTCGCCTTGAGATGCTTTATCTCTTCCACCCAAAGGTTGAGAGGGAATGTACATTAATCCTTTTTTTATGTCGAACAAATGTGCTTTTTTCTTCAATAATTCTTTATCCGCCAATTCTCTTAAAGGAGCATAATTATCTAATACAAAAAATCCTCTGCCAAAAGACCCCAAGACTAAATCATTCTCTCTTTCTTGAATTTCCATATCTCTAATAGCGATAGTAGGTACTCCAGATTTTAATTGAAACCATTTTTCTCCTCCATTAAGCGTTACAAAAACGCCAAACTCTGTCCCTGCAAATAATAAATCTGGATTTTTATGATCTTCTGCAAATGAATACACTGCTCCATTTTTAGGTAAATTTCCTGCTATGGATTTCCAACTTTTTCCTGCATCTTCACTTTTTAATAAATAAGGAGTAAAATCCCCTCTTTTATGATTATTGAAAACTGCATAAACCTTTTTTTGATTATGTTTCGATGCTTTTAGCATATTCACATAAGTCATTTCTGGTACATCTGCAAATTTCTCGTATTTCTCCCAAGAATTACCGCCATTTTCACTCACCTGAATTAAACCATCATCTGTTCCAACATAGAGTAATCCTTCTTTTAATGGAGATTCATCTAAAGCAACAATGTTTCCGTAAATAGTAGTAGATTTATTTTTCATTACCGCATCCATACTCCAAACTTTACCCATTACCTTCATTTTATTTCTATCAAGTTGACGCGTCAAATCACCACTTACTTCCTCCCAACTATTTCCTCTATCATTACTTTTAAAGAGTTTATTGGCAGCAAAATACAATCTCTTATGCTCATGGGGACTAATCAATAATGGAGCATCCCAATTCCATCTATAAGCTGGTTGTCCTTGCTTTGGAAATGGTTGAATTGGCACTTTTTCTCCACTATTTTTCTCATATCTTACCAACCAGCCGTATTGAGCTTGAGAATAAACAATGTTGGGATCAACTGGATCAACCTGAGATTCAAAGCCATCACCACCATTAGTAATAAACCAATCTGAATTTACAATTCCTGCATGATTTATTGTGTTTGATGGTCCGCCAATACTGTTATTGTCCTGCGTTCCACCATAGATATAATAAAAAGGTAAGGTATTATCTACAGTAACCTTGTAAAATTGAGTTACAGGCAAGTTCGTTTTATATTGATAAGTTGTCCCTCCATCCCAAGTTTCATAAATACCACCATCTGTTCCTATTAAAAAATGATTAGTGTTATTAGGATTTATCCAAATACAATGGTTGTCCACATGTTTATGTTTTTCTCCCGTTTTTTTAAAAGTTTTTCCACCATCTTCTGTGTGATGTAACCAAGTATCCATTGCATAAACTTTTTCAGGATTTTTTGGGTCACAAATTATTTCTTGATAATAATTTCCGCTAGTGGAGTAATCACCTCTTTTTTCCCATGAAGCACCTCTATTGTTGCTTCTGTAAAAACCACCATTTTTATCGTTGGCAGCTTCTACAATAGCATATATAAATTCCGGATTAGCAGGAGAAATTGCCAAACCAATTCTTCCAATATCTTCTTTAGGCAATCCTTTATTCACTTTTTCCCAAGTTTTACCGCCATCAGTTGTTTTATGAATTCCTGATTCTGGACCACCACCAACATAAGTAAAAACATGTCTTCTGCGTTGGTGAGCTGCTGCATAAAGCACATCGGGATTTCTTGGGTCCATCACTACTTCAGAAATTCCTGTATCATCACTAATAAACAAAACTCTTTCCCAAGTTTTACCACCATCAGTTGTTTTATAAACGCCTCTTTCGCCACCCTCTTTCCATAAAGGACCATAAGCCGCAACATAAACTATCTTAGAATTTTCAGGATGAACAATAATATTTCCGATATGTTCAGAAGTTTTTAGCCCCATATTTTTCCATGATTTACCCCCATCGGCAGAAAAATAAACACCGTTACCATAAGCAACACTTCTTTGGTTATTATTTTCGCCTGTACCCACCCAAATAGCATTTTCATTATTCGGATCTATGGTTACGCATGCTATAGAATAAGCACCTTGGCTATCAAAGATGGGGATAAAAGTAGTTCCTGCATTATCTGTTTTCCATACTCCACCGGAAGCTACTGCAACATAGTATTGAGAAAAATTGTTTGGATTAACAGCAATATCAGCAATTCTACCTGAAGTAAGAGCCGGACCTACGTTTCTGAACTTAAAAGCATCAAACAGTGCAGGTTTTAATTCAGTAGAAATATTTTTTTGAGCAATAACATTAATTGAAAACAATGTTATTACAGTAATTAATAAGGTTTTAAATTTATTTTGCATGCTTATATACTTTTAGAAGATAAAAATTCAAAAATATCACTTTTTTCGGCAGGGTAAGCATTAAATGTCCCTAAAGCTTTTGCTACCAATTCATCATTTTGGTTATAAATTTCCCCCGAAGCAGATAAAATTCTTTTCCCTTGAAAGTCAACTCTACCTACACCTTTTAATACGTCTCCAAGAAAAGCAGGTTGGTAATAATTAATTTTAAACTCTACTGTTGAAACCAATCTTTTATCTTTAACAACTGCTGTTAATGCGGCAACTCCAAGCACTCCATCCATCATTGCAGCTATCATACCTCCATGAATAGTAGTTTTTGTGGCTAAATGCTTCTCCAAAACTTCCATTTCATACAATATATTTCCCGGACTTTTAATGGTTAATTTCATTCCATTATCTCTTCCAAATTGATTTACTTTATGATAAATAGCAATTAAATCTTCCATTTCTGTTCTTTAAGTTTTTTTAAATTATTAATTTTAAACAATTCAAAATTCAGGAAAAATATTTCTTTATTTTGTAATTACAGAAACAAATCAATAAAACTAACAGATTATGTATAACAAATTGAATTTATTAATACTACTTATAGTAACTACTTTGTTTTTCTCATGTAATAATGACGAGCTTGAAAATCGTATTAACGATCTTCAACAAGATAGTTTAAGTGCCATAAGTGAGTTGAATGGTAAAGAAGAAGAAATTCTTACTTACATTTCTTCATTAAACGAAATTCAAGAAAATTTAGTTGAGATAAAAAAGAGAGAAAAATTAATGACTACTCGTTTTGATAAGGGAAATGAAGTTACACCTAATATGAAAGAGCAAATTCTTGAAGACATCAACCTTATTAATGGTTTGTTACAAGAAAATAAAGATAAAATGGCAGCACTTTCAAGCAGATTAAAAAAATCTAACTTAAAAATTGCTGAGTTAGAAAAAATGATTGAAATGTTAGCTGTTCAAGTACAAGAAAAAGATGCTCAAATTGCTGATTTACAAACAAAACTAGCTCAGGCAAATGAACAAATAAAAGTACTTTTTGAAGAATATAATTTAAGATTAGAAGAGCTTGGAGAACAAGAAGATTTGTTAAATACTGCTTACTATTGTTTTGGAACTTCTAAAGAATTATTGGCAAATGGGGTAATTACCAAAGAAGGCGGTTTTATTGGTATTGGAAAAACACAAAAATTGGCTGATGAATTTAATAAAAAATACTTTACCCAAGTTGATATTACTGCAACCAATGAGATTAATTTAGCTGCTACTAAGGCCAAAGTGGTTACTAACCACCCTTCTAGTTCTTACGAAATTAAAGGCGAAAAAACTGCTGATAGAATTATTATCAAAGACCCTGAAGCTTTTTGGTCGGCTTCTAAATATTTGGTAATTATAGTTGATTAAAATCCTTCAAAAACACCTAAGCCAAACAAGCTGAAATCATATTTTACGGGATCATTCTTGTCGAAAATTCTTAACTGATGGGTAAATTCTTCTACTGCTAGCCAATCATTTTGTTTTCTATTTAATAATCCTAATTTTCTGGCAACATTTCCCGAATGAACATCAAGCGGACACATTAAGCTTTTTGGTTCAATGGCATTCCAAATTCCAAAATCAACACCTCTTTTATCTTTTCTACACATCCATCTTAAAAACATATTTATTCTTTTAGCAGAAGATTTTTTTAAGGGGTCTGCAATATGTTTTAACGTTCTTTTAGGATGTTCTATTTCAAAAAACACCTGTTTAAAATGATGTATCGATTTTTTCATATCGGTAGGATGTAAAGCAAAAACATTTTCCAATCCACCGTGTTTAGTATAAATATGATGCAACGATTGCATGAAAAATGTTAAATCCGTTGAATTAAAAGTTCTATGGACAAATTTATTAAGTCTTTTTAACTCATTTTCAGAATGATTCATTATAAAATCATAAGGAGCTAAATCCATTAACTCGACCATTTTTTTACCGTTATTAATAATGCTTTTTCTTTGTCCCCAAGCAATTGTTGCCACCAAAAATCCGGCAATTTCAATATCTTCTTTTTTATCGAACAAATTTGGTATGGATATTGGGTCTGATGCTATAAATTCTAATTGATTGAACTGATTGTACTTTTCTTCTAATAAATTGTAAATTTCCTGATTCATTTAGTGCTATTTTCGCTTATTTTACTACTTTTAGTTTTTTATTTTAAAAATGATTCGATTTGTAAACATACTATTATTTGTGTTAAGCATTAGCTTAAGTGGTGAGGTATTTTCTCAATCTAACAAAGATAAAAAACTCGCTAAAGACTCTCTAATCGAATTAATTCATAACGATTCAATGATGCTTTATTTAAAAAATAAAGACGGTTATAATACGCAAGAAGATACGAATTTTAAAGTTTTTGAAACAATTGCTCCTAATGGAAACATTGCTCAAATGACTATAATAGATGGTGACACTGTTTATTTGTTTACGTTGGAAGATTTTAAAGTTGTAGAACTAAGTTCTTATGGAGATGTCGAGAAAGATAAACAACTAAGAAGGTTAAAATATCATGTTACCAAAGTTTATCCTTACGCTAAAATTGCAGTTGATAAATTCAATCAATATAGTGTAGAAATAGAAAATGTAAAATCGAAAAGTAAAAAAAGGAAACTTTTGAAACAACGAGAACAAGAACTTAAAGAAGAGTTTACAGAAGTAATTAAAAAACTAACGGTTACACAAGGTAGAATATTAGTAAAATTAATTGATAGAGGTACAGGAGAATCTACTTATGACATTATTAAAGAAATGCGAGGAGGTTTTAAGGCATTTATATACCAAGGTGTAGCAAAGTTGTATTCGGGAGATTTAAAATCAAGATACGACCCTAAAAACAACGAAGAAGACGAAATGATTGAACGAATTGTTCAAAGCCTTGAAGCCGGACAATAATAAGTTAAACACCAATAATGTTATGCAAATCATTAATTTGACTCTCCCAAAGCATTTTAGCTTCTTCTACTTCATCTTCATACGCAAAATCAGTAATAATAAGTGCGACTTCTTTTGTAAGCTCATCAATTTCTATTCTTAATTCTATATAAGCATCCTCATCTTCTTCTTCCAACCACCTAAGTCTAATACATTTTCCTTTAATTTTAGAAATTACTTTTGCCTGCTCTTCAGAACCATCCCAAGAAAAAGTAAAGATACCATCTTTTAGATTAACGTCTTCTGCAAACCATTCTGCCATAGCACTTGGTGTTGATATATAATTATAAAGCATATTTGGGGATACTTTAATAATAAATTCCTGTTCAAACTTTACTTTTTCACTCATTTCTTATTGATTTTAAACCAACTCGCAATATAAGAAAAAAATAATTTTTAATTATAAAAATAATTTTGAAAAAAAAAGATTTTAATAGCTTCTAAAAAAACAAAACTATTATATTTGCAGCCACATTTTGGCGAGGTAGCTCAGTTGGTTAGAGCGCCGGATTCATAACCCGGAGGTCGAGAGTTCAAATCTCTCTCTCGCTACAAACAAAAAAGCTCGAACTAT
>DATCTM010000138.1:0-3047 GCA_036567945.1 Vicingaceae bacterium | reverse complement strand
GCTTCAAAACTATGCGCATTTTAATGCTCCGTTAGCTCATCCACTAGGAGCAAATTTTAAAGAAATAACTGCCTCAGCTTTTTATGCCAAAAAACGTTGGATTTTTGAACTGCACAGCACATTAGCAAAAGTAGGTTTAGACACTAACGGATATTCTTTAGGTCAGGATGTATATCAACCTTATAACAACCGTGAAGACGATTACGGTTACTACACCCTCAACGGATTAAAAACCAATATTGTAAACAATACTGTAAAAATCTCTTATGTGTTAAATCCGAAATCGAACATGATACTACAAGCCGGAGTAACCAATAGAACGTTCACGAATAATTATGCTAATCTTTCTTCCAACATGTTTTTTATTGGTTTAAAAACTGCCATTACCAATAGGTATAGTGATTTTTAGATAACTCCATTTTACAATTTACTGTTTTATCAGCTTTACTACATCTTCATCTATTTTTAATAAATAAACGCCATTCTCGTATTCTGATAAATCAACCGCAGTGTGTGTCTTGTTTATTTTTCCTTGATAAACCAATTTACCTGTTAAGTCTGTTATTTCAAAATTATGCTGTTGGTTATTTAGCATTTCTATCGTAAACACTCCTTTGTTTGGGTTGGGATATATGTTAATAGTTTTTATTTTTTGAACATTTTCTTTTACTGATACTGTATTTCCTCCTTCAAATTTCACTAAATATGAGTCAATATAACCCCCTAAGGTATTCTGATGACCACCAAAGGCAATGTTGTTTGTGGATTTTGTAGTACCTGTCATGTATACATCCCCATTGCTGTCTGTAACACAGAAAATACCAGCATCATCACTATTTCCACCGTAATATGTAGCCCATTGACGCACACCATTGTTATTAAATTTCACTAAAAACGCATCACTATATATCCCTCCATCTCCATGCATATTCTGATGCCCTAAAGAGGAGATACTATTGATAGAAAGTGTGTTCCCAGCTATATACACACCTCCATTTTTATCTGTAATGCAGGAATTACCAATATCTGATTTATTACCTCCGTAAAAGGTAGCCCATTGACGTATACCGTTGTTATCAAATTTCACTAAGAAGGCATCGTTAGCACCTTGATTAATATTCTGATGTCCACCAGAAGTGATGTTGTTCGTGGAACTGGTCATTCCTGCTAAATATACATTACTATTATTGTCTGTAGCACAAGAATAACCATAATCATAGTCACTACCTCCGTAGTAAGTTCCCCACTGTCTCACCCCAGAACTATCAAATTTTACCAAAAAAGCATCATAACTTCCTCCTCCGTATATATTTTGATGTCCCCCCGAAGCGATATTGTTGATTGATTTTATTGTCCCTGCTAGGTACACATTACCATTATTGTCTGTTGTACAAGAAAGACCAGCATCATAATCACCACCTCCGTAGTAAGTTCCCCACTGCCTTACTCCTAAACTATCAAATTTTACAATAAAAGCATCCCAATCACCTCCTCCATAGGTATTTTGATGTCCCCCTAAGCTAATATTATTAGTGGAATTAGTCCAACCTACAAGATATACATTCCCGCTACTGTCTGTAGTACAAGAGTTACCATAATCATTCCCCAATCCCCCGTAATAAGTACCCCATTGTCTTAGACCTGAACTATTAAACTTTACTAGAAAAGCGTCACGTACACCACTTCCATAAATATTCTGATGTCCGCCTAAGGCAATATTGGTAGTAGAACTGGTATTTCCTGCTAAATATACATTACCGTCAATGTCTGTAGTACAGAAACCATTATAATCCCTTTCGCTACCTCCGTAATAAGTAGCCCACTGTCTCACTCCTGAACTATTAAATTTTACCAAAAAATTATCGTCATTTCCACCTCCATAAGAATTCTGATACCCGTTTGAAGAGATATTACTGGATGATTGTGTACCACCAGCTATATAGACATTACCACTATCATCTATAGCACATGAGAGAATCTTATCATTTAGACTCCCTCCATAATAAGTCCCCCAAATACGAGCAGGATCTATGGTTAAAGGTAAGTTAGGATTATAATTTTCTAAAGCAAAAGATAGCATATTATTTTTAAGTATAAATTGCGTAGCAATGCTTTTATCTTCTTGGAAACTGATGGGAGCTTTTTCAGTAAAACTACCCAAACGATTGCCATGTATTAGGTTGCCTTTTTCATCTAAATACAATTCTTCTTGGTGGGTAAATTTCATTTTTATTATAGATGGGTCTGCTCCGGGTTGTACAATAAAATCGTATTTCATACCACCTTTTTCAGTAGTGTAGATAACCCAATCAATACCCGAATAAATATTTTTATAAGTAACTTTTTGATAATGGTGTACAAACAAAACATCATGGGTGTAGTAATTGGTATAATCATGGCTTTTGGTTTCTGTAATAATTTCTACATTCGGGTTGGCATCTACTAAATGCATATCCATACGAAAAGTTTCTAAACGTATTTCTTTTTGCATTTCCTGCATTTTTTCCATGTTTTCATGTTCATTTTTTAGGTCTGCCATTAGCTCTTGGTAGCCTTTAGGATAGTGCGTACGATTAAACTGGTAGGCAATACCGCCTTCACGCAATAAGTAAATATTAGCATTACCACGTTGCAGTAAATGACTCACATAAACTGCAGGTTGCCCATCTGTTTGCATGATTTGTCCTTTATTTTCAATAAAATGAGTTTGATTAGAGGTGTTATCTGTCCAAGTTTGAGCTTTTGCCAAATTAGCAGCATCGTTATTTGCTAATAATTGCGGGGTGATTGTACCAACAACCATTAAAAAGGTAGTACAAATTATTCTTAGTAGAGATTTATTCATGATTTTATTATTTACTATTAACTTGTAAATGTATAAATTATATCTATAAAATACAGAGGTATTAGGATCAAAAAGTAATTACTGAGAAATATCTTTTTCCAAAAATTTTTATGCAATTTTATAATTCATTGCATCTATCTCGTAAAACCTAAAACTTATGCAAAAATTAATGTCCAAATTCAGCTACATTTTATTAGTAGCA
>DATCTM010000137.1:0-9177 GCA_036567945.1 Vicingaceae bacterium | reverse complement strand
CCAATTCCTCTGTGAATTTGATAATGTAAGCCTATTTCTTTATTCAGTTCATATTCATTTCCATTTAGCTGCACACGGTACATTCCCAAATTACTGTTCATTACTCCGGGCTTTTCTATGTCTTCAGAATAAACTTGAGGTAAAGTAATAAAAGCTCCACCATCTTTTTTCCAACATTTAATTAAAGGTAATTTATCTATGGTGGTTTCTAAAAAGTCATGATTACTTACTTTTTTGGGCAATGAGTTTAACGCAAACCATCCCAAAGACAAATGTTTAAAAGGCGATTTTATGGCTTTTATCGGATTGTTTTTTAGTTCAATTAACTGATGTACTTTATCAAAGGTAGAACGGAAAATAAATTTGCTGCGTTCCATCGTTCCAAACAAGTTAGATACTGCATGAAATTCACATCCTTTAATATTTTCAAACAAAATTGCCGGTCCGCTTTTTTCAAACACACGCATATGAATAGCTGCCATTTCCAACTCACCACTTACTTCTTCCTTAATGCGGATTAAGTGTCCGTGCTGCTCTAAGTCGTTTATTAAATCGGCTGTGCTTTTGTAAATCATAACTCCCCAAAATTAAGATTTAAGGGGATATGTTTTGAGGGAAATGTTATGAAAGAAATAGAAACTAAAAATATTCCTCTTTCAAAAAGTCTTCAAAAGGCGTTAGATTGGCCATTGCTTGAAGTTGTAGGTAAGTTTTATGAAAATCTTTTTCTGATTTTTGTTTGTTTAGTTCTTTAACTCTATATCTGTCGTAGTTTTTTAGGGCTAAATGTTGTTGTGGAGTTAACTCTTTATCGTTAAACTCCATTTCTTTTAGGTCGTTTATGCTAATAATGCCACTAATTGTGTTTTTATCTTTTGATGGCTGATTATTTTTTGGAAACATAAGCAGTTTTATGCAAAAATATTAAAATTAATTAAATGATATACTATCAGCATCTTGAATAGCTGGAAATTTTTCACGATAACGTTTCATTTCTTCATAATTTAAGGTAATGGTTTCAATGTTTTCTTGATGTGGTTGGGTGGTACTCAGTTTTTCTCCTTTTGGGTTTATAACTGCCGAGCTTCCTGAATAAGGGATGTTATTACCATCTTCACCAATTCTATTTACTCCAACAACATAACATTGATTTTCTATGGCACGAGCTTCTAATAATTTTTCCCAATGCGAAACTCTAGGTTCAGGCCAATTCGCAACATAAATTAAACAGTCGAAAACCGGCTCATTCGTTTTTTTACCGAAATGAATGTTTCTACTCCATGCAGGAAACCTCAAATCGTAGCATATCATCGGACAAATTTTCCAACCTTTAAATTCAACTATTAACCTTGTTTTGCCGGGAGAAAAATAATTGTTTTCTCCTGCCATTCGGAATAAATGGCGTTTGTCGTAATGCTTAATTTCTCCATTAGGGAAAACCCATAACAAACGGTTATAATAATTACCATCTTCTTGAATAATTAAGCTACCTGTTAGTGCTATTTGGTGTTGTTTGGCTTGGATTTGCATCCAACATACTGTTTCTCCACCCATGTTTTCTGCAAACTCTTCTGAATGCATGGTAAATCCAGTAGTAAACATTTCCGGAAGTACTACAACATCTGCTTGTTGCTTTTTAGCTTCGGCAATTTTTTCGGTAAGCATGGTTAAATTTTTGGGTTTATCTTCCCAAAACAAAGGTGTTTGTATAATGCTTATATTGAGGGTGTTCATCTTTCTTCTACATAAAACAAATCGTCAAATGGCGAATTTATTGGTGCTCCCAAATTTACGGGTGTTGTCCAAGAGTTTGTTTTATCATCCCAAGAACTTTTAAACACATCGTATCCACCCATGCTTCCATGAGCTGTAGAACTAAAATATATTGTTCTACCATCTTCACTTAAGAAGGGGTAATCTTCGTCTCCTGAAGTATTAATGGTTTCTCCAATATTTATAGGTGTTGTCCACGTGTTATTAGGTAATTTTTTCATTAAATAAATATCTTTTCCGTGGTCTTTATTATCTCCATAACTTGCATAGTAAATCATGGTTTTGTTTTCGTTGAGGTACATAATGGGTTTAAAACCTTCTTTTTTATCAATATCTGAAAGCATATCATCGGGAGCTATCAACAATTTTGAATTGGTTTTAACTGAACCATAAATGGTGTGGAAATTATTCGTTTTTACACTTTTCTTTTCAAGCACTTCAACAGGTTTAGGGTTGTTTATGATGTTTTTCCCAAATTTACTTAGTACAATTTCATTATCAATATCTCTTTCTGCCAACTCATTTTCAGGAGCTAATGATTTGTATTTTTCATAGGCAACAACAGCTCTTTCAAATCGGTAGGCTAAATGGTTGGTTTTTCCTAACATATAAAACACATCGTAAGGGATAGCCTTATTTGTTGCAGCAAGTTCTAAATAGTTTAAAATTTTCTCATACTCTTTCGAAATATAAAAAAGACTTTTTCCGTACATATAAGCTTGTTTTTCTGTTAAATCAATTAGTGGAGCTACTTTCTCAAAAGCTTGAGCAGCTTTTAAATACTGTTTATTAGTGTAAAACTGTTGAGCATCTTTTATCAATTGTTTTTGTTCTGCCGAAAGTACTTTTATTTTATTGTCTGATTTATGTTGATGTGGGGCTTGATTGCTTTCAGGCACATTAAAATCTTTTTTGGTCAGCTTGTAAGTGGGAGCGTTTTCAGCTTCTTCTTGAGTGAAAAAATTATCTACGTTTAGTATTTCAAATCTGCCTTCTTTTTTTAAGCGAATATTTTGCCTCAACGGAAAAGACTCATTTTGAAAAGGAATTGTTACAAAAGCAGTATGTTCTCTATAATTAAAGTTGCTAGTAATCCTAAATTCGTATTTAACTCCTGGAATTAAAGCCATCAGGTAATTTCCGTTATTGTTATTGGTATTATAAATGCCTGCTATTTCTTGATTATTAGCATTATAAACTGTGATGGCAGCCTCAAAATCAGGAATAGAATCTTGTGTCATAAAATGACCTTTAATAATAGTAAGGGTTAAAGGTGGTTTGGGCATTTTTATTTTATATAAATCATGGTTTTCAGTAACATTTCTTCTGTTGGAAATAAAATAAGCTTCTTCGTTATCTTCAGTGGGGACAAACATAAAATCATCGTAAGGAGAATTGATAGGGTAGCCCATATTAACGGGTTTGCCCCAAGGTTCGGTAATTTCGCTTCGGGTAGATTTAAAAATATCTAAACATCCAATCGTATTATGTCCTTCAGAGGCGAAATAAAGTGTTTTTCCATCGGGAGTTACATAAGCGTAGTCTTCGTTATATGAGGTATTAATATGTTCTCCTAAAGTTTTTGGAATGCTCCATTTATCTCCGCCAATTAAAAAGTTTACAAATAAGTCTTTGCCATTACTTTCTGTCAAGCCGTAACTTGTTTGTATCATTTCATTTTGAACAGTTTTAAACATCCAAAGTTGTTCTTTCTTTTTTTCGTCAATAGGTGAAATGAAAAAAGCCGTTTTTTCAAGTAAATTGTCTTTATTAATTTCTTCGGGAAAAACTTTATTTAGTTTGGAAATGTTGGCAGTTGTTTTAGAAATAATTTCCATATCATACTGTTCTTGCACTACGATTTTCCCATTATTACAAAACTCCAACAGCCTATCTATATTAATTGTTTGAAGTTCTTTTGGAGTAGCTTTTTCTTTAAATTTTTTAAAGGCAATTTCTGCTCTGGAAAAATCTGCCCATGAATGGTAAATTACCCCTAAGTAATAATGGACATCGTAAGGAATGTTATTACCATTTAATGCTCGCTGAAGAAATGGAAGTGCTTTAAGTTTATTATGTTCCAAATGAAAAGTACTAACTCCCATTTTATAATTAATTAAAGCATCGTTTAGATCATAAGTCAATAACTGACCATAAAGTTGTTCGGCTGTTTTGTAATCTTTCTTTTGGAACGCTTTTTCGGCTAATTCCGGTTTTTTATTTTCCAGCTCAGCTTGTTTTTTAAGGGCTTCATCAATGTTTTCAAACTGTAGTTCTTTAATTTCTCTTCTATCTGGTTCTTTTGCATCAAAAATAGCTGATTCATAAAGTTCTATGCGTTCTTTTTTATCAAGGTTTTCATCATAAACAGTAAGTAAAAACAATGTGGGTTCTTTTTCTTCTACTATCCAAGTATTTAAAGTGTGTTTTATGGGTTCTTCATCTATTTCTAGAGTGATTTTTTGTTTAGAAATTTCATCAATTATATTGGTACTGGCATAAGCAGGAATTTCAACTGTTTTTTTTATTGGAGCATAGCCATAAGAATTAATAACAAATTCGTATTTCACATTTGGAATAAGAATAACCAAATAATTTCCGGTTGTCGGGTTGGTTTTATAAACACCAACTAGTTCATCTGTAGAAATATTATAAACAGAGATTTCTGCTTTTCTCATATGAGGATAGCCTTTTATTTCAAAGTTTCCTTTAATAATTGTTGATGAAATGCCACTTTGGTTAGTACGTGCTTTATACATACTAAAAGCACCATCATCAGAATCTCGGTTAGAGATGAAATAATAGATTTGCTGATTGCTTTTAGTGGTGTCTGCTAGGGTGACAATAGCAGCGTTGATGTTAGTTATTACTCCGAGATAAAAAGTAAGGAATAAATTTATTTTAAAAATTAATTGCATTTCCGAATTTTAGAATCTGAAAAGTAATAATAATTAGCTAGTTATAAAAAGCTTACGATTAAGAGTTTTAAACAATTTTGTTCATTATTTCAGCAGCTTTTTCAAGGGTGTTTTCACTTTTAGCAAAACAAAAGCGCAAGATTTTTTCATCTACGTGTTGGTTATAAAAAACTGAAATAGGAATTGCAGCCAATTTATAATCCATAGTAAGTCTTACTGCAAAATCGGTATCCTTTTCATCCGAAATATTTTTATAGCTTAATAACTGAAAATAAGTCCCTCTTGAAGGAATAATTTCAAATTTAGAATTTCGTATTACAGAAGTAAAGAAGTCTCTTTTTTGTTGATAAAAAGCACTTAAGGACAAGTAATTACTTTCATTTTTAAGGTATTCTGCCAAGGCATACTGTGCTGGAGTATTTACCGAGAAAACAACATATTGATGTACTTTTCTAAATTCGCTCATTAGGGTTTCGGGAGCAATACAGTAACCCATTTTCCAACCGGTATTATGAAAAGTTTTTCCAAATGAAGAAACGATAAAAGAACGTTCTGCCAACTTTGGGAACATAGATGCACTATAGTGTTTATTTTCATCAAAAATAATGTGTTCATATACTTCGTCACTCAATACCATAATATCGGTATTGGCAATAAGTTTTTCTAGGGATAAAAAATCGTCTTTAGAAAATACTGTTGCCGTTGGATTGTGAGGCGTATTAATAATGATCATTTTTGTTTTAGGATTGATTAATTTCCTAACATGTGTCCAATCTATTTTATAGTCGGGAGCACGCATTTGAACAATTACCGATTTTCCTCCATTGAGTTCTATGGCTGGTTCATAACAATCGTAAGCAGGTGTGAAAATAATTACTTCATCATCTTCATGAACAACAGCGGTAATAGCAGTATAAATGGCTTGTGTTGCTCCGGCTGTTACGGTAATTTCTGTTTCAGGATGATAAATAGCTCCATAAAGCTGCTCTGTTTTAGTAGCAATTCTTTCTCTCAATTCCATTAAACCTGCCATAGGAGCATATTGGTTATGACCATTTTTCATAGCCATTCTTACTAAATCGTGTAAAGCTTCATCACTACCAAAATCGGGGAATCCTTGAGATAAATTGATAGCATTATGTTCTTGAGCTAATCTGCTCATTACAGTAAAAATAGTAGTGCCAACCTTTGGCAATTTTGATTTTATAAGTCCTGGGTACTCGGGCATAAATTCAGTTTTTTTTATTAATCGAAGTTACGATTTTTGCTTTTTTCTAAAGTGGTTATTCTTTTTGTTTTGAAATGGCTTTTTAGGAATTATTTTATATTCCGGTCCGGCTTCAAAACCTTCTGGTAGAGGTAGTTTTTTTACTTCTTTGTCAATGAGTTTTTCAATTTTAGAAAAATTATAAACATCATCGGCATTAATAAAAGTAATGGCTAACCCTGTTCCGTTGTCGCCTCTGGCAGTTCGTCCAATTCTGTGTACATAGTCTTCGGCATCAGAAGGAATATCGTAATTCAACACAATATCAATTCCTTTAATATCTATCCCTCTTGATAGGATATCTGTGGCAACTAAAATATGTACTTTTTTATTTTTAAAATCCAGCAATACTTGTTCTCTTTCTTGTTGTGTTAAGTCAGAATGAATGGCTTTTGCAGGTAAGTTTTCTTTTATCAGTGTTTTGGTAATTTCCTTAACTGAAACTTTACGAGATGAAAAAATGATGATATGTTCATTCATTTTACCACCGAGCAAGTGCTTGATTAAATTAATTTTTTGATGATTATGAACCAAATAAGCTACTTGCATAATACCTTCGTTGGGTTTAGCTATAGCAATATTTAGGGTTACCGGATTTTTTAATAATTGATTGGATAATTGTCTGATTTTAGGTGGCATGGTAGCTGAAAAAAGTAAGTTCTGACGATTTTGAGGTAATTTTTTAGCAATACCTGTAATATCTTCATTAAAACCCATATCTAACATTCTGTCTGCTTCATCCAAAATAAAATGTTTAATACCTGAAGTATCAAAATAGCCCATGTTGAGGTGAGAGATAATTCTTCCGGGAGTACAAATTACGATGTCGGCACCGGTAATGAGAGCTTTTTTCTCAGCATCAAAAGTTTTCCCATCTCCACCACCATAAATAGCAATAGAAGTAGCATTGGTAAAATAACTAAACCCTTCAATTTGTTGATCTATTTGCATTGCTAATTCTCTTGTAGGAACAATTACCAAGGTAGAAACTTTTCCTGAAGAGCCATTTTTAGCAATACTGTTTAATATTGGCAGAACAAAAGCGGCTGTTTTTCCTGTTCCTGTTTGGGCACAAGCAATCATGTCTTTATTTTCCATAATGGCAGGGATAGCTTGTTGTTGAATAGGGGTCGGTTTGTCAAACCCCATAGCTTCAAGAGCTTGGCTAACGGAGTCTTCAAAATTAAAATCGGAAAATGTCATGTAGTGTTATAAATTATTAATTACCAAAGGTAACCAATTTAATTTAGCTATTAAATAGAGCTGTATTCTATTTTAAGAAGTTCTTTTTAATTGTAAAATTTATGGGAGCTTCAGGAATAAATGCTATATCAAAAATAATAGGATTTATTGTAATTGCTATAGGAATAAAGTATATAAGTGTTGCTGTTGTTAGTATTGTTAGGGGGGTATTGGGGTAATTATTAAACCGAGATTTAACATAGAAAAGAAAAGTTTTTTTAATAGTTAAATTAATATACTTTTGCCGCGAACTAAAAAAAAATTAAAACTCATGAAATCTCTATTATTTATTACTGCCTTTTTTATCGGAATAACTTTTTCAAATGCTCAAAACCCTGGAAACTCATTGCATTTTGACGGTGTTAATGATTATGTTTCTGCTCCTCTTCCTACAGTTTTCTCAAATATTAATGCCAACAGTATTACAATTGAAACATGGATAAAACCTCAAAGTAGTGTTTTTTCTAGAGTAGTTTTTGCTCAGTTAAATGCTTCTAACTTTATTTCTGTTTCTACTGGTGGTTCAAATCAAATTTATTTTTACATCAACAATACGGTAGGTGTCGCAACTAATGCGAGTTTACCACTAAACCAATGGACACATGTAGCTTGTACATGGAATGGTACAACTCAACAAACAGAAGTATATTTTAATGGAATGCTTCAAACAACTATAGCTGGAGGGTCTTCATCTACAGGAAATGATAATATTATGACTATTGGTAGTAGAACTAATGGAGCTCAATATTTTAATGGAGAGTTAGATGAGTTAAGAATTTGGGATGTAAAACGTTCTGTTTGTGATATTAATAGTTCTATGAATTCAGAGTTTACTCAAGCTCAACCAAACTTGGTAGCGTATTATAATTTTAATCAAGGAGTAGCGGGAGGTAATAATTCAACTGTTACTTCTTTGTTAGATTTCACTACTAACCATAATGGAACATTAAATAATTTTATGCTTGGAGGAACAACTTCTAATTGGGTAAGTTCGGGTGCTGTTATTAATCAAGTTAATCAAAATAATGGAACTATTAATTCTATTGATACTCGTGTTGAATGCGGTTCATTGCTATGGATTGACGGTAATACCTACAGTTCTAATAATAACACCGCTACACACACTTTAGTTGGAGGAAGTGTTAATGGGTGTGATTCTATAGTTACATTAAACTTAACTATAAATAATAGTTCTGCTGGAACTGATATTGTTAGTGCTTGTAATAGTTATACGTGGATTGATAATGTAACTTATACATCAAGTAACAATACAGCAACACATACCTTAACAGGAGCAAATATTAATGGTTGCGATTCTATAGTAACATTAAACTTAACTATAAATAATAGCACAAGTGGAACTGATATTGTTAGTGCTTGTGATAGTTATACGTGGATTGACAATGTAACATATACATCAAGTAATAATACCGCTACACATACTTTAACAGGAGCAAATGTTAATGGGTGTGATTCTATAGTAACACTTAATTTAACGATCATAAATATCGATAATTCCGTAACTAACAACACACCTACCTTAACAGCAAATCAAAGTGGTGCTAGCTATAGATGGTTAGATTGTGACAATGGTAATGCTGTAATAAACGGAGAAACTTCTCAGAGCTTTACAGCAACAGTAACTGGAAACTATGCTGTAGAAATAACAGTAGGAAATTGTGTTGACACATCTGCCTGCGAAAATATTATTGTTGTTGGAATTGATGAAGAGTCACCAAACTTTAATGTTTCTATCTTCCCTAACCCAACAAATGGTTTAATTACAATTAATTTTAATGATGGGATAAATCAGGAAACTAATTATATTGTAACATCTATTGAAGGGAAAGTTATTACTACTCAAACTAATATTGTAACAAATAATGTAATTATAGACCTAAGCAATGAAAGTAAAGGAGTTTACTTCTTAAAAATTAACAGCGGAAATAATAATGCTGTTTATAAGCTTATTAAACA
>DATCTM010000136.1:0-11127 GCA_036567945.1 Vicingaceae bacterium | reverse complement strand
TCCTTTTCTACACTTTGGACACTTAAGTCCTAAAATACTTGATAACATTTTGGTGATTTTTAAACTTTACAAAGTTACTTATTAAAGCTTTATTAATAGTATTTGTAGCTAATGATTAATTTGTAATTTCGCACCCATGTTAGGAGTAAATGATTTAACCGTAAGTTTTGGAGAACGCTATCTGTTTGATGGCATTTCTTTTATTGTAAATAAAACCGATAGAATTGGTTTAGTAGGAAAAAATGGTGCTGGAAAATCCACCTTGTTAAAAATTATGGCAAGCGAGCAAGAACCTGATAGTGGAACTATTTCTACTCCGGCAGGCTTTACTGTTGGTTACTTACCTCAGGATATGGATTTTATTTCCGGAAATACCGTAATTGATGAAACCAAATCTGTTTTTAAGGAAGTAAATGATATCAACGCCAAAATTGATGAAATTAATCACCAATTAGCTACCAGAGAGGATTATGAATCCGACAGTTATTTAGATTTGTTGAACCATTTGAACGATTACAACGAAAGATTAAATGTGTTGGGTGGTTTTTCTATTGATGCCGATTGTGAAACTATTTTAAAAGGATTAGGTTTTACTCCAAAAGATTTTACCCGACTTACAGATGAATTTAGTGGTGGATGGAGAATGCGTATTGAATTAGCTAAAATTCTGCTTACCAAATCGGATGTATTATTACTCGATGAGCCTACTAACCACTTAGATATTGAATCTATACAATGGTTGGAAGATTTCTTAAAAACCTATCCGGGAGGTGTGGTTTTGGTATCTCACGATAAAGCTTTTTTGGATAATGTTACTAACCGAACCATAGAAATTACTTTAGGAAAAGTTCACGATTACAAAGCGTATTATTCCAAGTATTTAGAGTTAAGAAAAGAACGTAGAGAACAACAAGTGGCTGCTTACAATAATCAGCAAAAACAAATACAAGATACCGAAAAGTTTATTGAGAGATTTAGGTCTAAAGCCTCCAAAGCTGTTCAGGTACAGAGTAGAGTAAAACAACTCGACAAAATAGACAGAATAGAAATTGAAGAAGAAGATAGTACTTCTATGCGTTTTTATTTTCCTCCTGCTCCGCACTCCGGGAAAGTGGTTGTAGAAGCCATAAATATAGCTAAAAGCTTTGGAGAAAAGCAAGTTTTTAAAGATGTAAACTTTTTTATTGAAAAAGGTAAAAAAGTAGCTTTAGTAGGTAAAAATGGTGAAGGTAAAACCACCATGAGTAAAATTATTGTGGGTGAATTGGAACACCAAGGAGAGCTGAAACTAGGACATCAGGTTAAGTTGGCTTATTTTGCTCAGAACCAAGCTGAAGAACTAGATAAAGAATTAACTGTTTTTGAAACCATAGACAAAGTAGCTCACGGAGAAATTAGAAAACAAGTAAGAAACCTGTTGGGAGCTTTTATGTTTGGTGGCGAAGATGCTGATAAAAAAATTAAAGTACTTTCTGGTGGAGAGAGAGCTAGGGTAGCGTTGTGTAAACTAATGCTAGAGCCAGTAAACTTATTGGTGCTCGATGAACCAACTAACCACTTAGACATTAAATCTAAAGAAATTCTTAAAGCCGCCTTAAAACGCTATGATGGAACATTAATTGTTATTTCTCACGATAGAGATTTTCTAGATGGATTGGTTACCGAAATGTATGAATTTACTAATGGAAATGTAAAACAATTCTTAGGCGATGTTTATGAATTCCTTAAATCTAAAAAAGTAGATTCTATTAAAGAGTTTGAAAGAAAAGAAAAGCAAGTAGCCGAACAAAAAAGTGCTAACTCTGAGAATAAACTCAGCTACGAGGAAAGAAAAAATAAAGATAGAGAACTTAGAAAAGCTGAAAATGCAGTTAAAAAATCAGAAGATTTAATTACTAAATTGGAAGAGAAAATTAAAACCATAAATGAGCAGTTATTAGACCCTACTACTTATTCGCAAGAATTAGTTGATGAATTTACCTCACTTAAAAAAGAGTTAGAAACTGCTGAAAACAAGTGGGAAAAAGCTCAAGAAGAATTGGAGAGGTTAATGGATTAGTTTTTTAACTTTCCCTATGCATCAATTTTTTAGCGAAATTTTCAAAAATTGCTTTTTTCTCTTTTGGTGCTTCAATGCTGTCTAAATGTGCTATGGCAGTATTGTAGAAATGGTTCATCTCATCAATAGATTTTTCTTTAATCTTTAATTGATTGTAGATGGATTTTACTCTGGTAATTTTATTTTCGGGAGATAAGGTTTTAGAGTTTAAACAAAACTCCAATTCTTTTCTCAACGCTCCGTTGGCTAATTCCATGGTTTTTAGCAACAAGTATGTTTTTTTATTCGCCAAAATATCTCCACCTACTTGTTTACCAAATTTTTTGGGATTTCCATAAACATCCAAAATATCATCCATCAACTGAAAAGCAACACCTATGTTTTTACCAAATTCATAAAAATGCTTGGCATCACTTTTTGATGCTCCTGCTATTATTGCTCCCATTTTCATACTAGCTCCCAGCAAAACTGCTGTTTTCAGCTCAATCATTTTCAAGTAATTATCAATAGTAACATCAGCAGCTTTCTCAAAAAGCATATCGTATTGCTGTCCTTCGCAAACCTCTACTGCTGTTTTGTTAAACAATTTTAGAAGTTCTGGCAATACCGCTGCATCACAAGCAGCTAATAATTGATAAGCTTCTACCAGCATTACATCCCCAGATAAGATAGCGGTGTTTACATCCCACTTTTTAAAAACGGTTGGCTTCCCTCTTCTAATTGGAGCATTATCCATAATATCATCATGAACCAAGGTGAAGTTATGAAACACTTCTATTGCCAATGCCGCATTGATAGCTTTTTCGGGTTTACCATTAAATAAATCGTTAGCTAATAAAAGCAATGCCGGACGAATTCTTTTTCCTCCTAGAGTAAGTGTGTAATTTATTGGATCATAAAGCGCTTGAGGTTGTTTTTTATAAGCATTTTTCTCTATTGCTTCTTCAACTATCTGTATGAAGTTAGTCAGTTTATCCATTACTTTTATCTTATAAAATAAATGAAGTATTTTTAAGGACTTGGGTTAATCCTTCCTCCAAGGTGTAAATTTTATTATTCCCTAAGAGCTGTTTCATTTTAGTAATATCAGGCTTTCTTCTTGTCATATCTCCTTCTTCTAAAGGTGGTAAATGAACTATTTTTGAAGATGAACCTGTTAACCTAATAATGAGTTTTGCTAACTCTAAAATAGAAGTTTCTACATCATTACCAATATTAATGGTTTGATTAACATATGCATCGCTGAAAGCAGCCTTTATAGTTGCTTCAACATTGTTCTGCACATAGCAAAAAGTTCTAGTTTGAGAACCATCCCCATAAATGGTAATATCATTATTATTAAGTGCTGCATTAATAAATTTAGAAATAACAAAATCCTTACTTTGTTTTGGCCCGAAGGTATTGAAAAACCTATAAATCACATAATCTAAATCATATTCTTGCTTGTACGATTTTAAAAAAGCCTCTCCAACGTTTTTCACAATGGCATAAGGTAAGCGTGAATTTAGTGGTGTAGTTTCTTCATTTTGAGGATATTCAACAGGTTCTCCATAAACTTCTGAGGATGAAGAATAAATTACCTTTTTAACACCTGTATTTTTTGATAATTTTAAAATGTTCTCAATTCCATTAATATCTTTTAGAACTTCTATAGGATTTTCTAAAGTTCGCTGTACACCAACCAAAGCGGCATAATGAAAAACATAATCGAATGAAAAAGTATGAAACACACTACGTATTTCATCTAAATTATTCACATCACACTGAATAAATTTAAGATTATCTTTTGGAGCATTAGGTAGTTTATTTTTATCTCCCGTTTTTAAATTATCAACTACCACTACAAAATTATTAGCATCTTTAATCAATCCTTCAACTAAAGAACCTCCTACAAAACCAGCTCCACCGGTAACTAATATGGTTGTTTTATTGTTCATTTACAATTTCCATTAGGTAAGTGCCATAGCCACTTTTAATCAATGGCTCTGCTAATTTAAGTAATTGTTCTTTAGTAATAAAACCTTTTCGATAAGCAATTTCTTCTAAGCAGCCAATTTTTAATCCCTGACGTTCTTCAATAACCTGAACAAACTGCGATGCCTGCATTAAAGACTGATGTGTTCCAGTATCTAACCAAGCTGTTCCTCTATCTAAAATACCCACTTCCAACTGGTTTTTTTCTAAGTATATTCTATTAATATCCGTAATTTCATATTCGCCTCTGGCACTTGGCTTTAGTGTTTTAGCTATTTCTACTACCTGATTATCATAAAAATATAAACCGGGAACAGCAAAGTGCGATTTAGGTTTGACTGGTTTCTCTTCAATAGAAATGGCTTTGTTGTTTTTATCGAACTCCACTACTCCGTAACGTTGTGGGTCAGAAACATGATAAGCGAAAACAACTCCACCTTTAGGTTCTCTCAATTCAACTAATAGTTGTTCTAGACCTGTTCCATAAAAAATGTTATCTCCCAAAATTAAAGCAACACTATCATTTCCAATAAATTTTTCGCCTATAACAAAGGCTTGTGCTAATCCATTAGGAACTTCTTGTACTTCATATTCAAACTTACATCCAAACTGAGAACCATCTCCTAACAAAGTTTTAAAGCTTAAATTATCATGAGGTGTTGTAATAATAAGAATTTCCTTAATTCCTGCACTCATCAGTGTTGAAATAGGATAGTAAATCATTGGTTTGTCGTAAATTGGCATTAACTGTTTACTAACAGCCAATGTTAATGGATGGAGACGAGTTCCGGAACCTCCGGCTAATACTATTCCTTTCATTCTGTTATAGTTTAAGGGGTTTCTTCTTTTGACAATTTTTTATTTTTCTTTACTTTCAGTTTAGAAATATCGATATCTTCCTCTTCATCTAACACACTTATTAAAGGTTCTTTTCTAAACGCTTTAGTGGTTAATGCTTTATCCAACGACAATAAAAATGAAGGCAACAATACTAAGTCTGCAAAAACAGCAAACAAAATGGTTAATGACACCAAAGTTCCGAGGGCAACCGTACCTCCAAAACTAGAAACAGTAAATACTCCAAACCCAAAAAACAAAATAGTTGACGTATAAATCATACTAAAACCTGTTTCTCTAAGTGCCAAAATCGCTGCCTTTTTAATTCCTAACCTGTGAATTTTAAGTTCTTGTCGATATTTAGATAAAAAATGAATAGTATCATCTACAGAAATACCGAAAGCAATACTAAAAATTAAAATGGTAGAAGGCTTAATGGCAACACCCAAGTAACCCATAATAGCCGCTGTAGTTAATAAAGGTAAAAAGTTAGGGATTAAAGAAACTAATACCATTCTCACTGAAGAAAACAAAATTGACATTAATATAGCTATCAAAAAAATAGCTAACGATAAACTAGTAAATAAATTTTCAATAAGATAACCTGTCCCTTTTAGGAAAGTCACACTAGTCCCTGTGGTATAAACATCATAGTCTTCTTTAGGAAAAATATCATCTATTATAGGTTGAATTTCATTTAATATTTCATCCATTTCCTTAGTGCCAACATCTGCCATTTGGAAACTCACTCTCGTGTACTGATTAGTTGAATCAATAAACGAACTGAAATTTCCTTTTTCATTATCATTACCTACAAAGGTTTTTAATTTATTTAACTCAGATGCAGGAGGTAAAATATAAAATTTCGACTTCCCATTTTTATACGATTGATAGGCAAACTTTATGGCTTCAACAATAGATAATGGTTTTGAAAATTCATCGTATTTTGCCATTTCTTTCTGAAACTTTTGAATTTTATACAAAGTCTTGGCATTATCGGCAAAAACACCATTTTTTTCTTTGGTATCTATCATTACCTCAAAAGGCATCACTCCATTAAATCCTTTTTCAAAAAATTTTAAATCCTCAACAATTGGGTCATTTTTAGGTAAATCATCTATAAGATTACCCGTTGTAGTCATTTTACTAATGCCAAACAAGCTAAATATAAAAATCAAAATAGAAACAGCATATACTTTTTTTCTGTGGTTGAGTACAATTACCTCAACAAAATCAACCACCTTACCCATAATTTTATTTTCAAGGTGCTTGGTATGACGTTTCTTAGGTGGCTTTAAGAAACTGAAAATAATCGGAATAAGAAAAATTGACAATATAAATACCAAAAAAATATCTATAGCCGCAACGATACCAAACTCTACCAACATAGCACTTTTGGTAGAAATAAAAGTTGCAAACCCCAGTGCTGTAGTTGTATTAGTAAGGAAAATGGCGTTTCCTGTTTTTTCAATTACCCTACTTAGTGCTTTTATCTGGTTGTTGTGTTTTTTGTATTCTCTATGATATTTATTTAATAGGAAAATACAATTGGGAATACCTATAACTATAATAAGTGGTGGAATCAAGCCTGTTAAAAGTGTAATTTCAAAATCAAATAGCGACAAAACACCTAATGACCAAACCACCCCAATGCTTACAACTAGCATAGAATACATCATTACCTTAAAGGAACGGAAGAATAAATATAAAATAAGCGAAGTTATTAATACAGAAAGCAATAAAAATAATTCTACTTCATCTGCTACTTTAGTGGTTGAATTCGCTCTAATATAAGGAAGACCGGATTTATAGGTTTTAATTCCAGTTTGTTGCTCAAATTCTGCTACTTCTTCATCAATTCTTTCAAAAAGTGCATTTCTGTATTTAGAATCCAGCACGTCTCTATCTAAGGTAATTAAAATAAGCGTTGCATGAGTGGTATCATTGTATAAAAACCCGTTGTAAAATGGTTGTTGATGAATAGCTTTTTTAATCTCATCAACTTCTCCCTGACTACTAGGCTTTTTTTGAACAATTTGATTAAAATCAAATTTTTTACTCTCGTAATTTTTCTTAAGTGTATAAGCATTAGCTACCGAAAGAGCTTCTGTAACACCTTTTACTTTTATTAGTTCCCCATTTTTTTTAAAATCTACTTCAATTTTTTTGATGTCTTGAGTTAAATCAAACCAAGCATTAAAATTATTAAGTTGATAAATGTTAGAATTGTCTATTCCTACAACAACCATACTACCATCTTTACCAAAAATTTCTTTAAACTTATCGTATTCTTTATATGTAGGGTCCGATTTGGGAAGAATTTGAGCCATTTCATAGCTCATTCGGGCGAACTGAGCTTGATAAGCCATAAATACTGTTGCCAATCCGATTAAGATAAGAAACAATAATCTATTTCGTAATATTATTCTTGAAAAATTAAACCACATATATTATTCCCCGGATACCATTTTCAGCAAATATCACGATTATTAGATAACCAAAAGGGGTTTTAAAGATTATTTAACAACTATATCAATTTGAATTAGTGAGTTTCTATTTTTGTTGTTGCCTGTGATTTTTCTAACTTAACATAAGGCAAGTAGTGAATTCTCATAGCGTTAGGCGTATAATTTTTCACTTCATTTTGGATTAACTGATATCTTTCGTAATACCAAAGTGGAATAATAGGTACTTCATTAGCTGCAATTTGATCTGCTTCTAAACACAATTCCATTTTTCTTATTTCATCAGTTGTTTCCATTGCTTCTTTATAAGCCTTATCAAAAGCTGCATTTTTATATCTAGAGTCATTTGGATAAGAGGATTTATCTAAAGATTCACTAACATAACCTCCATACAATATAGATAGAAAATTAAGCGGGTCTGGAAACTCAGCTAACCAAGAAGAAACTACAATACTAGCATTATTAGAACTTTTATATTTAAGCATTTCTGATAATGACATAGAAGTTACCTCAGCATTAATATTTAAATTACTTTTAAGTTGTTTTTGAATTTCAAGAGCAACACGAACAGAAATACTTTCTTTACTAGAAACAATTTCTAATTTAGGGAATGTCTTGTTAGCACCGTACCCTGCTTCTACTAATGCTTTTTTAGCTTTTTCAACATCAAATTCAATTCCTATAATAGATGAATAATCATAACCTTTTACTGCAGGAGGCACAATTCCATTTACAGCAGGACCATAAGCTTCTCCTTTTAAAACTCTGTCAACTATTTTATTTTTATCTATAGCTAAAGCAAAAGCTCTTCTCAATTTTACATTATCAAACGGAGCTACTGCTGTATTAAAATTAAGATAAGTAATAGCTAATTCTTTATTTCTTGCCAGCACATACTGAGCAGGTTTGTTCTGGAAAGCACTGATATTTTCCTGAACTAAATTGTTTATTTCTTCAACAGGAATATTTTCTAAAATATCAATTTTTCCTTCTTTAAATGCTGCTAATCTTTCTCTTCCCTCTGTAATATAGTTGTATTTAACTCCTGCAACATAAGGCAATCGGGTTCCATTATCTTTTAAATGATAATTATTGTTTCTATTTAGTGTAATGCTATTTTCTGTATCTAACGATTCATCATAAACAAAAGGACCTGTACCAACTACAGCATTTGCACTAATAGCTTCTTCACAAACAATTGCACTAAAAGGAGTTGCCAACATTTGTAAAAAACTTGAAGATGTTTTTGATAGCGTAACTTGTACAGTATAATCGTCAATTGCTTTAACACCACTAAATTCAGTAGTACTTCCTGAGTTTAATTCTTTCACTCCTGCAATTACTTCATTAAACAAACTAAAAGCATAATTATTTTCTTGTTCTATACATATTCGTTTAAAAGTAAAAACAACATCTTTGGCAGTCATTTCCTTACCTTTTCCTCCATCAAAACAAGCGTTATCATGAAAATAAATTCCTTTATTTAAGTGAAAAGTATAAACCAATCCGGCATTATCAACCTCCCAAAATTTTGCTAAAACTGGTTTTAATGACAAATCATTTTCATCAAAACGAAGCAGCCCTTCAAAAATTTGACTTTGTACTTGAAACGAATTTACATCTATAATCTCTATAGGATCTAATGTTTGATAAGCTTCTGTAACAGCAAAGTCAACTATATTTGCAGTATTATTTTCTGATTTATCTTTTACTTCCTTATCGTCTTTTTTAGTTTTGTTATCATCTCCGCATGAAAACAGAATGAACGATGCTAAAGCTATGTATAATAATCTTGTTGGTTTCATAATAATTTTTTTGAGGCTTCAAATATACAAAATAGCTAAAACATATTTGAAATTAAATAGATAAATCGTTAAAACATATCCATTAATGTATCCTTTCAACAAATTAATCTAAAATCAACTACCATTAAAGAAAAAGTTAAGTACCTTTGTATTTGAACACACATTTTAATTTTATGTTAAAAACACATCACTTTCATATCCCTGTTATGGGAATTGGCTATACAATAGACACTCCTGTAAAAGTAGCGCATTTTGGCATTTCATCTGTTATTTCTTTAGGAGATGATGGGCTTATTGAAAGAATGAGAGCTTTTTATTGCAAACAACTAAATCTTCCCTACACAGAAATAGACAATAACACAGAAGATTACCGTGCCAAAAGAATTACTGCTTATTTGAATTTAATAGACAAAATTGTTCAACAGAATTTTAATACTCTAAAAAAGGAATCTTTTACACCCGAAAGCAATCTAACAAAATACTTCGAGATACTTCCTGACTCTTCTCCTCTGAGAAAAGATTACTTAGCAATGCTTAAAGAAACTGACGTTTCAAAAAAAGCAGCGTTACAAGAAGAACTAAAAAACAACATGGAAGTAGGTTCAATTGATGTGAACATTATGACCAAGTTAGATAAAGATAATTATACCAAAAAAGGCGAAAAAATGCCTATCGAATATAATGATGCGCATGCTGCTGTTAGAGGTTTTGCTCATAGCACATTAAATTCCGGATTGGTACTTTCCGCAGGGTTAAGTCCTAGACTTTATTCTTACTTATCAAAATTTGATTGCTTTTTTCCTGATGAAAATGGTAATTTGGATAAGAAAATTATTCTTAAAGTAAGTGATTATCGTTCTTCTTTAATTCAAGGTAAGTTTTTAGCCAAAAAAGGGTTATGGGTTTCTGAATACAGAGTAGAATCAGGCTTAAATTGTGGTGGACATGCTTTTGCTACTAACGGATTTTTAATGGGACCTATTTTAGATGAGTTTAAAAACAATAGAGAAGCATTAATTAAAGAAGTTCATACAATATTAAACGATAGTTTAAAACAACAAGAACGACCAACAGCAAAACAGCCTCTTAAGCTATTAGTTACTGCTCAGGGAGGTGTTGGAACAGCTAAAGAACATAACTTCTTACTTACAAAATACAACTTAGATAGCATTGGTTGGGGGACCCCATTCTTATTAGTTCCTGAAGCTGTTAATGTTGATAACGAAACTTTAGAAAAACTGTCAACCGCAACAGAAGATGACCTTTACTTAAGTAACATTTCACCTATAGGTGTTCCTTTTAATTCGTTAAGAGGTAACACTAAAGATGTTGAAAAAGAAGAAAAAATTGCTGCAGGAAAGCCTGGAAGTACATGTCCTAGCCAGTATTTAAAATTATACAACACCGAATTTACAGATAGACCCATTTGTGTTGCATCAAGACAATATCAAAAACTTAAAATTGAAGAGCTAAACAAAAAAAACCTACCTGAAGATCAACATCAAAAAGAGTTTGAAAAAATAACTGTTAAATCTTGTATTTGTGCAGGATTAGTTATGACTCCTTATATTGAACATGATATGCTTAAATCTTCTGATGGAAAAGGCATTTCCGTTTGTCCGGGACCAAACATGGCGTATTTCTCTAAAAAATCTACTATAGCAGAAATGGTAAGCCATATTTATGGTAGAATTAACTTATTAAACGATACTTATCGTCCAAATCTTTTTGTAAAAGAATTGAGCATGTATGTTGATTATTTGAAAAGAGAAATCAATGAATCTATAGATGCCATCAATGAAAAAAAACAAAAGTACTTTGAAGAATTTAAAGATAACCTTATTTCCGGTATTGAATACTACAAAGAGATTATTGATGACATGAAAGAAGAGTCTGACATCTACAAAGCTAAAATGGTTGAAGAACTAGAAAAGTATTACTACAAAATTAATGACATTAGTCTTCCTGTTTATCAAGAAGTAACTGT
>DATCTM010000135.1:0-3101 GCA_036567945.1 Vicingaceae bacterium | reverse complement strand
AGCTGGAGCTTTAAACTACATTCCTGTTTGTAAGGTAGATAACTTAACAGATACGGTTTTGTTTTTGCAAGCAAGCGGATTACAAGTGGTAGCATGTACCGAAAAAACCAATGATACCATTTATAATGTTGATTTTACAGGCCCAACAACAATAATAATGGGTAATGAAGAAACCGGAATTGCCAACCAATTGCTAAAAGCTGCTAACGCTAAAGCTAAAATTCCTATGGTGAATGAAATAGCTTCATTAAATGTTTCTGTGGCTGCTGCGGTAATTATGTACGAAGCATTAAAGCAGAGGATTTAAAGCACTTCTTTTTCTGCATAATAATAAATAAACACGCCATTTTTTAGCATGTAATCTCTGTTATTTATAGTAATAATATCATTTTCTTGCAGTAAATGTAAATTGTTAATTTCTTCATGTTCAATATAAACAGAACCTTTAGTGATTCTTGCCAAATCTAAATACTGAGTATTGACAAAACTTTTTGCTCCACAAAGAAACACTTGTACCGGAACAGTTATTTTATCAATAAACTCATAATCTCTCATTTTTTCATAATTATCTGCAATAAGAACAATACTTTTAGCTTCAGGGAAATATTTTAATCCCAACAACATTGCTTCTACATCATTTTCTTTCGCTTCTCCGCCTCCACTACCTCCAGAAGTACACTTGTTGAGCGATTTATTAATTTCTTCACTTTGTAAGCTTTTAGCAACATAAATCCCTCCTGTTTCTAATGGCAACTTTTTATCAGAACTTTTTGCATCACCATCATTAAAAAACAAACAGCCTTTTGCATTTACATTAGCGGCTTGCTCTTTCAACCAAATTATTACCTGACTATAAAATGGCATCATGCTCCCTGTTGCATCGGTTACAATAATAAAATCTTGTGCATTAGCTATCCGCTTAAAAGCATTTAATACCGTAGAATCTTTTTGTAAACTAGCTAAATACGGGTTTGGAGGAGCTGGTGGATATAAATCTATTTCTATTTTTTCACCCCAAATGGTATCGTAAACATACCCATTATCCCATCGGGTTTCTATATAAAATGGTTTTGGGGTTGTATCATTTTCTAACGAATCTTTTTTAGAAAAATTAGTTAGTAGGGTATTGATGTAGTCACTTTCTTCAATAATAAAATCTGGAGTAACACTAGGACGAAAAGTAACCACAAAACCATGAAACATTCTATTACATTCTTCTCTAGAGTTGCCTTCGGTTTGACTAATAAGTTCATACTCCCACACCGGAAATTCAAACACTTCGGGGACTAATTTTTTAAGTTCCAACAAACGTTTTTTGTTCAGCTCAATTTGGTTAAATTTTTCCGATGTTCTATATTGCGTATAAATCAATTGAATTTTAATAACAACTCTTTCTTGAAGCTGTTTCTTTTGCTCTTTGTTTAAAATAATTTCTTTGGCAAAAGGCATTTCAATAAGGATTTGATCTTTATGAATGGTACTTCTGTTAAATGTATTGATGTTGGTAACATTACTTTTAGCATAGTGATTTACATCAAATCCAACAACAGATTGGAAGCTAATTAATAAGGTGAAAAGATAAAAAAATCGCATATAGTAACAGATATGATTACTTTTGTCAAAAGTACACAATCAGGTTAACCCTAAAAATTAAAAATTATTGCAACCCGTTAGAGCCAAAAAACACTTAGGACAACATTTTCTCAAAGATTTATCTATTGCTGAAGATATTGTAAACAGTCTTATTCAGACAGATAAATACGATACCGTTTTAGAAATTGGTCCGGGAATGGGCGTACTAACCCAATTTTTAATTCAACAAAAAAACTACACTACTTTCCCTATAGATGTGGATAGAGAGTCTATTGCTTATTTGGCGGATAAATTTCCTGTACTTAAAGGCAACATTATTTATGGCGATTTTTTAAAAATAGATTTAAATGAAATTGTAAACAATAAACCTTTTGCGGTGATAGGCAATTTCCCTTACAATATTTCCACACAAATTTTATTTAAAGTGTACGAATATCGACACCAAGTACCTGAGTTGGTAGGTATGTTTCAGAAAGAGGTAGCCGAAAGAGTTGCCGCCAAACCCGGCAATAAAACCTATGGCATTACTAGTGTATTACTTCAAGCTTATTACGATATTGAATATTTATTTACTGTTGACGAGCATGTTTTTGATCCTCCACCAAAAGTAAAATCTGCCGTAATTCGATTAACAAGAAACAGTACCGAAAAACTAGATTGCGATGAAGTTTTCTTTAAAGTAGTAGTAAAAACGGCTTTTAACCAACGCAGAAAAACCATGCGAAATTCAATAAAAGTTTTTTTGAACGAAGAAACCAAACAACACCCTATTTTAGATAAACGTCCCGAGCAACTTTCGGTGGAAGAGTTTGTAATGTTAACCAATTTGTTAAAGGGGTAAAAAAAAGAACCTTCTAAAGAAGGTTCTTTTTGATAATTGCTTTAGCTATAATAATTGTAACTATTGTTTAATAAGTTTATAAACAGCATTATTATTTTCACTGTTAATTTTTAAGAAGTAAACTCCTTTACTTTCATTACTTAAGTCTATAATTACATTATTTGTTACAATATTAGTTTGAGTAGTAATAACTTTCCCTTCAATAGATGTTATAGTATAATTAGTTTCCTGATTTAACCCATTATTAAAATTAATTGTAATTAAACCATTTGTTGGGTTAGGAAAGATAGAAACATTAAGGTTTGCTTTTTCGTCATCAATTCCAACAATAACAATATTTTCGCAAGCAGATGTGTCAACACAATTTCCTACTGTTATTTCTACAGCATAGTTTCCAGTTACTGTTGCTGTAAAGTTCTGAGAAGTTTCTCCATTAATTACTGTATTACTATTATCACAATCTAACCATCTATAAGTAGCTCCACTTTGGTTTGCTGTTAAAGTAGGTGCGTTATTGGTTACGGAATTATCAATATTTATGATGGTTAAGTTTAATGTAACTACAGAGTCACAACCATTAACATTTGCTCCTGTTAAGGTATGTGTTGCTGTATTGTTACTTGATGTATAAGTTACATTATCAATCCACGTATAACTATTACAAGCA
>DATCTM010000134.1:0-44999 GCA_036567945.1 Vicingaceae bacterium | reverse complement strand
ATACCAACTATCACCATTACCTTGCGGACCACCTAAATAAGGCACATTACCCAATAACCAATTACGTCCACCATTCCCGGGAGGATTTTGACCTGAAGCATTCCAAAAACCCGCACCACTGTTAAAATCTTCAAAATAAGGGAAGTTCGTAACTTTTAAAATATTTACGTTGATAGATGTTGCTAAAGCATCATTTTGAGGGTTGATATCTCCAGAAAGAGAAGTAAACGTGTTGAAATTGTAAATACCCAAATTAGTCATGTTAAATGTAGTTGGGAAAGTGTAATTAACCGAACCACCCACAGGTATAGGTCCGGGAACTGTACCTACTAAAGTAGAGGTTAATGCTCCTGTAATATTGCATTGAATGGGTACATTGGTAGCAGGTGTGCATCCCCAATTATAAACAGTTACCGTTACTTGTTGGGTCTGTGAAAACAAACAACCAACATCTACAGGATCTATGTAAGCAACAACTCCTACATCCGGTCCATCTTTAATTTCAAAATTATCAAAAGCGAAGTTATACCAATTGGGGTAGTTGGGGTTACCATAGTAAGGACGAGCGAGTACTCTAAATTTCACACACGCTTGTCCAGCAAGCATACAAAGATTATGTTGTACTTGTGTCCATGCATCTACAGGGTTAGCCTGAGAATTAGCCCAATAGTTAGTTTGGTTGTACCAATTAGGAGAAGAACTATTCCCCAATTGTGTCCAAGAAGTACCACCATTAGTACTGTATTCCACTTTTACCCAATCCGAAGAATGTAAGCTGTGTTTAATATCCATACTCAATTGTGGGCTAGTTAGTGTACTGAAATTAAACACAGGACTTTCCACCCAAATTTGAGTACCTGTATAATAAGGAGCAGTAGATTCAATGTACCAACTTTTTCCTTGTCCTTGAGCACCGTTGAGGTAGGGTACATTTCCATGAATAAAATTTCTACCGTTATTTAATGGGGGAGCTTGTCCTGTAGCTAACCACCCGGAATTGGAGATGTTGAAGTCAGTAGTATAAGGATAAGTAGTTACGAGTTGTTGTCTGCCATCAAAAAGAGAATCGTTTAAGGCATAAGAATCGTTAGAAAGTGTAGTATAACTTAAAAAATGATAAATAGCATCAGCCGTCATGTTAATAGGAGTGGCAAAAGTAAAATTAGCGGTTGCTCCTCCGGGAATTAGCGGACCTGTATATGTTCCTGTTAAAGTAGCGGTAGTTCCACCTGTTATTTCGCAAGTAACAGGAATGTTGGTGATAGGTTCAAAACTGTAATTGGTTATTTCTACAGTAACAGTTTCGGTTGCTCCATAGCTTTGAGAACAACCTAAATAATTGGGTAAAATTAGTTTGCTAACACCTACATCAGGATTGGAATAAAGTACAATGTCATCTAAATACCAAAAACGTCCGGCTTGTCCACCATCTGTATATCGAAAACGTACCTGCACATTGGCTTGATTGGCGGCAATAGTAGTAATATCAAAAGTAGTATCTTGAGGAGCTGCTAAAGAGCCTTTTGTAATTTTTTCATAATCTATTAATTGAGTCCAAGAAACTCCGCCATTATTGCTTATTTCTATATATCCATGAGTAAATTCAACACCAAACCAGTGATGAGAGATTTTTAAAAATGCGGTACTATGATTACTGAAATCTACAATAGGAGTGGTAAGTGTAGCTTCGTTAGGGGTTATAGCTGATCCTAATCCAAAATCATCAAAAACTACATAATTTCCGCCAGAAGGGCTTGAAAAAGCAGGGGTGTTTCTAATTGTCCAAATGGCTGTACCTTGCTGAGCAGTATTTGTCCATCCGGCAGGAAGTACTCCGGCTGTGAAAGATTCATTGAGCAAGATATCTGCAAAAAGAAAATGACAGAAAAAAATGCTAATTAATAATGAAATTAAATTTTTCATAAAATGATGAGCAAAAAACCATGATAAAAATACGTAAATGAATTAGTGATAGTTTTTTGTATTTTCCATTATTATTTCAGTTATAGGAGAGTGGTTTCCCATTGTTAAGGAGAAGTATAAAGAATATTCTTATTTCATTACATCAATAATCACGATTTAAATGTTGTTTTTATTTTGTTTTAAGGAATTTGAAAAACATAATAAAATATATTAATTTTTTTCAGTTCTATTTAATTCTATTACTACTTATGTAAATGGGAGAAATATTTCAGTTCTATGATAAAAATACTTAGCTAGTTTTTATCCTAATTTTTTCTTTTTGATAAGGGTGGCTATTTTTTCTTTTTTCAGATGACTATCTATCCAAGCAAAAAAGTCGAAAAAATGTAGAGATATTGTTTCTTTAGGGTCTTTTATTAAGAGTTCTAATTTTTCTTTTAGTGCTTTAAAGGATGCTGTTTGTTCTTTTGAATTCACGAATTTTTTTGATGCAGTTTTCTTAATAAACTTTAAAATGGCTTCATCAAACTGATTTAGAGGTCTGATTTTTTTGAGGTTATTTACAGATTGATTGTACAAATAGGTAATGGATTCATAGTTTTTTGCTTCAAAATGAGCAACTATATTAATAATGTGCCCATAGTAATAAATATTAGAACTTACATCGTTTCTTTTAATACTGTAATCATTTAGAAAGACATTTAGCCAATAAATGGACTTGGAATAATTTTCATTGAATAGGTAAGTAATAGCAATGTTAAGATAGAAGAGTAATTTACTAATCTCATTCGTTTCCTCATCAAATAGTTTTAAGTTTTTTTCAATTTCCGGAATTAATGCTAATGCTTTTTTTTCGTCTCCAATTTCGCAGTAGATACCTAGTTCGTAACAAGTTGTTATGTTAAATAGAAGAGGTTTATAACCAACTAAGTTATCAAAATTATCATGGATTTTTTTTAATGTGGTTCTATAACGGTCATAATTTTTATTTAATACCTCCAATAATAACAGGTTGTTTAAGGCTAAAAAATATTCATTTGATTTTAGGATGTTCTTTTTTTCAGAAGATTCTATTTCTTCAACAAGTTGGACATAAGCTAACAGGCATTTCTCTATTTTACCCTTACTCATGTAATACATTCCTTTGAAATTGAGTAAATAAAGCTTTTCTTCAAAAGTGTGGTTAGCATTTATTTCAAAAAAACCCGCTTTAAATAATTTGGTGTAATACTCCATTTCTTCATGAAGCTGAGCAACAATTTTATTTTTAGATAGAAGTAATAAATTGAATGTGTGGTATTTATATTCAATAAGTTTTTCGTATTTTTTTAGTAGCTGATTTTCTTTTTGTAATATTTCTTTAAGCTTATTTTGAGACTGAATTAAATATTTACCTTGCTCTTTTTCAATTAAAGATTCCCACTTTAGAAGCCCTAGAAGTGCTAAATGATTATCACAATTAGTGGCTATTTTTTTTGCTTTCAGAATGCATTTTGCACAATTTTTATAGAGTCTTTTGGTGTATAAAATTTCAATTTCTATTAATAAATGATGCAGTTCAATTTCTTGGGAAGTATTAGCATGAAAGCTTCTTAAGTGTTTTAAGATTAATGTTTGAAGGCGACTTTCCATCACAGATAAGTTGCTTTTTGATGGGATTCTTAATTGTTTCATTATACCTGTATCAGTAGCATTTTTTTGACTATCAATTAGGTCGAACATTTTGATAAGCGACTTGTTTGTTTTTACAATAGAAGCATTAACCTTAAAGTATCTTTTTTCAGATTTTGTTAATGAGAATATAAGTTGAACAAGCTGTTTATTAAGCATAATAACGAAGGAATTTCGCTATAAAGTTAATTTAAAGTTGGTAGGAATGAAAAAAAATGATTGATTTATTAGATAGAATAAGTTGAAGTTATTTCAATTCAAAAAACACGCGTTCAATATTTTCTTCGGTAGGTCGTTCTATATTTCCTCCCGGACGAGGAGCAGGAAATCTTAAGATTTCACCTTCTTTTCCAATTAAAATGTACGTTGGTAAGGTTCTTACTTCATAAGCTTGCATTAGTTCTCTTTCGGTAAGATGTACAAAAGTCCATGAGTAGTTTGGGTTTTCTTTTAGTAAAGACTTTATTTTAGATTTATCGTTATCGGTACAAATGCTAATAAATGCTACTTTGTTTTTATATTGTTTATGAAGGGTTTCCATTATTTTCATTTCTCTTAAACTAGGAATGCTCCATGATGCCCAAAAGTTGATATAGACATATTTTCCCATAAAGTCAGTTAGAGTGATTTCTTCTCCGTCTATTGTAGGAAGTTTAAATGTTGGAGCTTTGCTTCCTTTAGCCAATTTTTTGTAGGTTATTTTGGTAATTACATTGTCGGCAATTTTTTGTTGCTCAGGATAAATACTGTTAGTTTTTAAATGAGTTAGAATTGAAATAATATTTTTTTGATTAAAATACTTATCGTTGCCAATCTCTTTAAGGCCATTTATTAAAAACAAGTCGAGCAATTCTTTATTTTCTAAGAAGGGATACTTCCCTAAAGCTTTTACTAAAGCATTATAACTATTTTCTTCGTTGATAGCTTTGGTAATATCCATACCGTGCAATTGAAGCGTTAGCTTCTTTAGTTCTCCATTAAAAAAAGCTGTGAAAAAATTCATATATTCAGGGTTATTGTACAGAATAGAATTGTTTTGAAGGTACTTAATAAAAATATCAGCTTTATCCAAAGACTTTTTATCGCTTTTATAGTAGGAAATGTCTATAGAATTAAAAGTAGAAGCAATGGTATATTTTGCATAATTGTAGGCAAATTCATTGTTGTAAGTCTTAAACTCATTTAATATATGTTGTTCAAATTCTTGAATTTTAGGAGTTATAGAACCATCTCTTTTTAAAAAGATGGATTCATTTGTACTTACAAAATCATCATATTTTCTATTAAACTTTGCAATTAACTGATTAAGTTCAGTAGGTGCCGGAAAGTTAAATTTTAAAGAAAGAAAACGGTCGTAAATCCTACCTTTGTTAAGTTCTGGGTCGTAGTTAAGGGTAATGTTGTAAACGCTTCCCGGTTCAATAAAAAACCAAGTAGTTTTGTCCTCAATAGCAAGTTCTACTTTTTTTATGGTATTGATGTCAATATTAAATTCAAAATTATTGGTATTACCAATTTTTGAGAATCCCATTTTTTCTTTGGTACCGGTTATAAAATCATCATAAATATAAACAGAAAGCTCACTGTTATTAAAATCTTTAGCAACGCCTTTAATCACTGTATTGCTTGCAAAAGATATGAAATGGATACTGAGAAAAAGTAAGGTTATTATTTGTTTTAACATTGATTAATTTTTAAAATCATTACTAATAACAACAGGAACAAATTTAGAAGCGTTGCCTTTATTAATGATTATATCACGCACAATTGTAGAATTTATTGCAGAGAGTTCGGGAGTTGTTTGAAAAAAAATAGTTTCTATATTAGCATGAAGATATTGATTCATTTGTGCAATGTTACTTTCAAAGCCATAATCAGCACTATTTCTTAGTCCTCTAACAATAAAATTGGCATTTTCTTTTTTACAAAAATCAACTGTTAAACCTTGGTAGCTTTTTACTTCTACTTTGGATTCATCGGCAAAAACTTGTTTTATCCATTTTTCGCGTTGTTCTAAGGAGAATAAATATTTTTTGTTGGTGTTGATACCAATACCAACTATTATTTTATCAAAGAGCGGTAGTGCTCTTCTAATAATATTTTCGTGACCTATGGTTATTGGATCAAATGAACCCGGGAATAAAGCAATTTTCATAAACTATGATTTGAAAAAAATTTACAAAGCAAAAATAAGCTTTTATTTTTTCAATTTCGGATTCATGGCATCTGTTAAGCCTTCACCAATTAGGTTGTAAATGGTAACAGTTATAAAGATAGCAAAACCGGGAATTATAGCCAACCACCAAGCTGAAGAAACTGCTCTGGCTTTAGAAAGCATAGACCCCCAAGTAATTGTTTCTGCGGGAACTCCAACGCCAATAAATGATAAGGTTGATTCAATTAAGATAGCAGATGCGATTCCGAAAGCAATAGCTATTAACACCGGTGAAAGAGCATTTGGTAGAGCATGTTTAACAATAATTCTCCACTCTTTGTAACCAAGAGCATTAGCAGCTTCAATAAACTCTAAATTTCTAATTCTTAGTAATTCAGCACGTGTAAATCTGGCTATTCCTGTCCAGGTTGTTAATCCAATAATTACCATTACAATAAAAATAGAAGGTTTAGCAACCACGGCAGCAATAGAAATAATCAAAAATAATTGAGGAATAGAAACAACAATTTCTATTAACCTGCTTATTAATATATCTATAGGGATGCTAATTTCTTTTACCTTAAACGGTAATTTTTTAGCTAATGAAGCAATAAGTTTAAACACATAAATTATTGCTACAAAAAGCAGAATACTTAATAAGAATTCCCATATAAAACTGCCAAAAGAGGTGCCTATAGCATCTGCTAAAGCATAAGAACGAGTCCCGAAAGCATAGAAAACAGCCAATATAAAACCTATTACATAAAGTAGGATAGAGATGATGCTCATTTTTAATTTTTCATCACCATAATACCCTGCTACAGCTCCAAAAAAGATTCCGATAATGGCAGCAATACCCATAGAAACTAATCCAACTAAAAGGGCAATACGTGTTCCATGTATCATTCCGGATAGCACATCATGACCTAAATCATCTGTGCCAAGCCAATGTCTCCACTTTAAGGATTCTACATTTTGTTCACCTCTAGGATCTGCCCAAGTGTTAGAAACATCAATGTTTCTAGGTAAGTAAGGAACCGGAGGCCAAACTACCCAATCGTATTTTAAGCTTCTCCAAGAAACATTTCTAAATTCATTTTGCCAATCGGAAAAGCCTAAATCTACAGCATATTCTTTCATTACAGGAAAGTAAATATTTCCTTCATACTTAGCAACTAGCGGTTTTTCGTTTGCTATAAAGTCAGCAAATAAGGCAATGAAAACAAAAATAAACACAACTCGTAACGAATAGACGGCAATTTTGTTTTTTTTGAATTGTTGCCTAACAATCTTCCAATAACTTTCATTATTGTTTTGAAGAATAAGGGTATTCGCTTCTCTGTTTTTTCTTCTATTGAATAAATTAAACAAGTTCATAGATTAAGATTTTTTGTTAGAAAAGGAAATTCTTGGGTCAACAAAAGCATACATAATATCTGCTATTAAAATACCTACTAAGGTAAGTATGGAAGAAAACATCAATACGGTAAATACAATAGGGTAATCTCGTTGGAAAATAGCTTGTAAGGTAAGTTGTCCCATTCCCGGAATGGAGAAAATTACTTCAATAATGAAAGAGCCAGAAATAGCAGCAGGGAAAATATTAGCAAACAAAGTAATGATTGGTATTAATGAATTTCTAAAGGCATGTTTCCAAATTACAGCTTGTTTTTTTAAGCCTTTTGCACGAGCAGTTCTAATGTAGTCCATTTCCAATACATTTAACATTCCTCCACGCATTTGTCTGGAAATAAATGCAAATGAAGCATAGGTTAAACAGAATAGTGGTAAAATAAAATGATAAGCAGTTTCAAAAAATCTATCCCAATAAGGAGCAGACTCTGGTAATTCTCCTAAACCGTGTGTAGGAAACCAACCTAATCCATCTCCATCACCAAGCCATTGAATAAGCATGGTAGCTATCCAAAAGTTGGGTAAAGAGTAAAGTAAAAATAGACCTGTGGTAATAATTTTTTCAGAAGTTTTCCCTTTGTCTACAGCAGATTTAACCCCAAGAGGAACAGCAACAATATAGGCTATAACAATGGATAAAATACTCAAAATCATAGACCATTTTAAAGCATCAAAAATTTTAGAGCTAACAGGTCTTTTGTCGATGTAAGATTTTCCAAACTCTCCAATAATGAAATTAGATATCCAATTGTGGTATTGATTGTTAAATCCATAAATATGAATAGTGGGGATGTACCTATTAATAATTTCTTTATTGTACATGAGGTGCTCAAATGTGTTTTTTAATTCAAAAAAATCTGTTTCAACAGTTTTTTTAATGTTGCTATCTTCAAAAATATCAAATTCTACAGTTTCTATAGTTTGTTTAATTTCAGCTTCATTGTGTGTTAAATAAAGAGAGTTAAGATTGTCTTTGATGTTTCTTAGTTTAGCAGAGTTTTCATCAGAAGGCATTATTTCAAACACCTTAAACTCTAATGCTCTTAATGCTTGGTAATAAGCAGAAACATTTTGCCATACGCCATATTCGTAGGATAATCTTTGAAGTGTTTCTCTATGGGCTTTTTTTGGTATTTTATAAAGCGTATCAGGATATGTTTTATTGGTAAATGAAAAGTAGAATAGGGGAAGATCAAAGCCTAATTCTTTTCTTTTTTCATTATAGGTTTTTTCGCTGGCTAATTTTTCACCGGATCTTCCTTCTCCACCAACATTTTGGTTTAGCATGGTTTCTACCGGATCTCCGGGAGCATTAATACTTATCACAAATGTTAAAAGTGAGATTACAATTAACGTTGGGATAAAAATTAAGATTCTTTTAAAAATATACTTTAACATTTCCTTTTCCTTAGCTTAATAAAAGCACCTTTAAATTGTTATTTTAAATTTTGGGTGTAAATATAACAACTTATTTTAGTTTATCGCACTTGCTTGTTGAGTAGAAAAACCACTTACTCTATATCCTGGTCTCATGGGACTAGTTTCGGCATTAGAAAATCTTTTGTGAATAGCAATTTTTTCTTTAGGGTAATATAAGAAAATGTAAGAGCATTCATCATGGAGAATTTCCTGAAATCTATGGTTTAACACAGCTCTTTTGTCATCATCTAATGTAATTCTAATAGAATCTATTAGTGCATCTGTTTGGTCATTACCAAAGCCGGTATAGTTAGAACCACCATTATAAGAAGCTGTATGATAAATTTGTTTATGATCGGTTGGTATAGGTGTGCTAATCCAAGCTCCATAATACATGTCAAAATCATGTTGTTTAGTGCTTTCTAAGAAAATAGACCAATCTTGAGATATTACATTAACGGTAATACCTACTTTTCTGGCTTCTTCTTGTAATAACAAGCCAACAGCTTTTCTACTATCATTTCCTTGGTTATATAAGTAGTTAAATTCGAAATTTACTTTTTGACCATTAATAACATTATCTAAAACACCATCATTATTAGAATCTTTCCAACCTGCTTCTGCTAATAAAGTTTTTGCTTTTTCAACATCATAAGGATAAGGAGTTATGTTTTTGTTGTATTGTTTTGTTTTTGCAGGATGAATGGGGCCTATTGCTTTTTCTCCATATCCTAAAACAACCACTTCAATAATTTTATCTACATCTACCAAATGAGCTAAAGCTTGTCTTGTTCTTTTGTCAGAAAACATAGGTTTTCTAACATTTAAACCTAAATAAGTATATGCCATTTGAGGAGGAGTATGTGCAACAAAGTTTTTAACGAACTTGTCAGACTTGGGTAAATATTGGAAATCTTGAGGTTTAATTCCTCTCATTACATCAACTTTCCCGGCAATAAGTGCTTCTTTGGCGGTAGTTTGATCATTAATAGTTTGATAAATTATTTCTGGAGGATACACCTCAAAGTGCATTCCTTTCCCTTTTAATTGGTCTCCCCACCAATTTTCTTTTTTAGTAATAATTAATTTTTGTCCGGTTTGCCATTCTTTTAATAAATAAGGACCACAACCTTGAATAAATTTAGGATCTCTTTGGTATTTTTCTGAATTAAAATCTGTTGCAAACTCTACAATTTTAGGGTTGGTGGCTAATTCAGGTGCATTTTCAGCAAGTTGTTTAATAGTAAATTCATCCATTAAACCTTTAGGGTCATAAATATGTCTTGGCATTAGGTCTATATCACCACTTTGTACTTCGGCAAGAATGTAAACATCTTTACAAACAAAAGTAAATTTAAGAGGATCGTCTTCATAAAATTTCATATCCTCAATAAATTCAAAGTAGGGCTTGTTGTTTAAGTTGTCAACTTTTGGATTTTTAATAACTTTTAAAGCAAATTCAACATCTTTAGCAGTAATTTGCTCACCATTATCCCATTTGGCTTCAGGTCTAATTCTATAAGTAATTAACATTCCACCATCTTCAGTTTTTTCAATTTCAGGTCTGCTTTCAGCAACCACAGGAACTAATTCTAATGTTTCAAAATCAATTTCTAATAATGAGTAAAATATATTTGATAAGATATAACCTGCACCTGCATCAGAATAATTAATTGGGTTAAGCATCTGAGCATCTGATAATTCATGACTAGTTACTACCGGGTTTACATTAACTTCTTTTGTTTCGTTATTGTCTCCACCTCCGCAGGATAGTATTGTAAATGATGTTGAAGCAATTGCTAAAGATAAAATATATTTAAGTTTCATAAAATATGATTTTTTTTGAGCAACAAATATAGGATTACAACTTGATTTTAAAAATGATTTTAGACAAAAATACCTTTTGAAAGGATGAAGAAGGTAATAATCTTTAATTTACAACAAATTAGAGTTTTTAAAATTAAGTTAATATTAGGATAATATCTTATCAATAATCCGAATTTGATTATTATTTTAAAATGTTAGGGTTAACCTCTGTATAGGTTTTTCATTCGTTTTGTGTAAGTTTGCCAATGAATAGCTTATTTTATTTTGAATAAGTTTGAAGGAAAAGGTAAATTACATGAAACGACCCTATCAAAAGTCCACAAAAGATAATGATTAAACAAGGAGTTGCATGTGACCAAGTTTATTAAAATATAACTTAACACATGAATTATATTCAATTTTTAGCAAAGGTTTCTCCATTAGTTATGGGGAGAGAAATTTTAATAGCAGAACTTGCCGAAATTGGTTTTGAGAGTTTTGTAGATACAGAGGATGGTTTTGAAGCTTATATTCAAGAAACTGATTTTGATGAAAGTAATCTTGAACAAATCAGTTTGCTATCTAATGAAGAATTTAAAATTGACTATACCATTAATAAAATAGCTCAACAAAATTGGAATGAACAGTGGGAAAAAAGTTTTGACCCTATTTTTGTAGATGAAAAGTGCATGATTAGAGCTCCATTCCATGAAAAACCTGCAGATAATGTAATAGATATTATTATTGAACCCAAAATGTCTTTTGGTACAGGGCATCATGAAACTACGCATTTAATAGTTAGTCGTTTGTTGAATGTAGATTTAAACGACAAAGCGGTTCTAGACATGGGTTGTGGAACAGGAATTTTAGCCATTTTAGCTAAGAAAAGAAATTGCGGCAAAGTTTTAGCAATTGATAATGATGAATGGGCATATACCAACTCCGTTGAAAATTGTGAACGTAATAATGTTGATATTGAAGTTGTTTTAGGAGATGCAAACCAAATTAAAAGCAATAAATTTGATGTGATTATTGCTAATATTAATAGAAATATATTATTGAGAGATATGTATTTTTATGCGGATGCTCTTAATATTAATGGCTTACTGCTGTTAAGTGGTTTTTTTTCTATTGATAAGGAGGTGTTAATTGAAGAAGCCAATAAAATAGGGCTGACTTTAACTTTTGAAAACACTAAAAATGAATGGACAATGTTGGAGTTTGATAAAAAGTAAAAAAATAATGATCTAAAATATGAAGAAGCTACTAACTTTATTTTTAATACTATTATTTACACTTACTACTTACTCTCAAGTTAGTAAGATAAAGAGTTTCACTCCAGATTCTACTGAGTTTTTTAACGAGATGGAATCATTTTTAAGAGCTTCTAGAGATGGCGATGGTAAATTTATTATGGATGAATTTTCGTGGCAATGGTATGGTGGTAAGTTTTCAGAAGAGCAAAGAAAAGATGTGTATAGAATTGCTAATTTAATGTTGGCAAACAAAAAGAAAGCCTTTCCTGATTTTAGTAATTACATTAAAACTATATCATTTTTTGTAAACAGTAAATATCAAACAGAAAGTAGCTTTTTTAGTTGGCAAAAAATATTAGAAAAACTTATTTTAGGTGAAGCAGCTTCAAAATCGGCATCGACTGCAAGGAAGCAATTTGTTGATTATTTACAAGCATGTAACGATTTGTTTGAAAAAAATGCTTTGTACAGTTCGGCAGCAACCGAATGGAAATCAAACAACAGTAATTATACTTTTGGATTTGATAGTCTTCCATTTATTGAATTTGAAGCATTAAATTTAACCTGTTACTCTAAAGGAGATAGTGCTGTAATACTTGATACTAGGGGTAAATATTATCCAACAGAAGAAATTTGGTATGGAGAAGGCGGTAAAATTACTTGGGAAAGAGCAGGTTTTCCTAGTGATTCTGTTTATGCTGTAATTGATGATAAATATAATATTCATCTTAAATCCCCTCAATACGAAGTAAGTAATGTTACTTTTTATGATCTTTATTATTTTGATGAACCTATGAAGGGTAGTGTGAGAGAAAAAGTATTGGCTAATATTACAGAAGAAAAAGCAACTTATCCAAGATTTCAATCTGCAAATGCGAGGTTACAAATTAAACAAATTGTAGAAGGTGTAGATTATATTGGTGGTTTTGCTTTACATGGAAATGAAGTTATAGGTAGAGGTGCAGGGGAAGATCAAGCACATGTTATTTTTTACAGAAAAGACTTGCCTTTTGTAAAAATGTCATCTCAGGCATTTATTATTAAACCGGATAGGATAGTTTCCGAAAACTCTTCATTTACTATGTATTTAAAAGAGGATTCAATTTTTCATCCGGGTTTAATTTTTAAATTTTTCTTTGATAAAAGACAACTTAACTTAATTAGGGATAATAAAGGATTAAAAAAAGCACCTTATTCAAACTCTTATCATAAAATAGATATGGATTTTGAATACTTAACTTGGGCAGTAGATTCACCAATGGTACAGTTTAGAAACTTAGTAGGAGGAACTAAAACAGACGCAGTGTTTATTTCACAAGACTTTTTTAGAATGGATGCATATATGAGTTTTTTAGGAACGGGTACCCAACATCCTTTATATGCTTTAAGAGTTTTAACACATAAACTTGATACAAATTTTATAACACTTAGTCAATTAGCTAATCACATGAGATATTCCATTGAACAGTTAGAAGTCTTTTTATTAGATTTATCCTATAAAGGGTTTATAGTTTATGACTATGAAAACAAGACCTTTATAGTTAAAGATAAACTTAAAAACTGGGTAAGTGCCAGCGGTGGAAATATTGATTATGATGTAATTGGCTTTTATTCCAATACTCAGGCACCAAACAACGCTACACTTAGTTTATTGAATTACGATGTTCAAATGCGAGGCGTAAAAAGTATTAACTTAAGTGACTCTCAAGAGGTAATTATTTACCCTACAAATAGAGAAATAACCCTTAAAAAGAACAGAGATTTCAAATTCAGTGGAGTGGTACAAGCAGGTCGTTTTGATTTTATGGGACATGATTTTTATTTTAAATATGATGATTTTAAAATTGACATGCCGAATGTAGATTCATTAAGAATTTATGCTGAAACAGGACAGAATGATGAATTTGGAAAACCAATTATTAAACCTGTAAAAACTGTAATACAGCAAATTAATGGAGATCTATTAATTGATAAACCAACTAACAAATCAGGAATAAAACCATTTCATGAATACCCAATTTTTAATAGTTTTAGGGACTCTTATGTGTTTTACGATAGAAAATCTATTCAAGGTGGAGTTTATGGAAAAGACGATTTTTATTTTCATGTAAAACCATTTACCATTGATAGTTTGGCTGATTTTGATAATGAATCTCTGCGGTTTGATGGAACACTTGTTTCGGGAGGTATTTTTCCTGATATAAAAGAAACACTTACACTTCAGCCTGATCATTCACTTGGGTTTATTAAAAAAACTCCACCAGATGGAATGCCAATGTATGCAGGAAAAGGTGTGTTTAAAAATGATATTAATTTAAGTCATGAAGGACTTAGAGGAAATGGAGAGCTTGATTATATAGCATCAATAACTTATTCCGATAACTTTATTTTCTTCCCTGACTCAACAAAAGCTATTTCTCAACGATTTATTGTAAAAGAAAATCCAAATGCTATTGAGTTTCCACCGGTTGACGGAGAAAATGTAGCCATGTTTTGGAATCCATCTCAAGAATACATGTCGCATAGTGTTATAGATAAACCTATTGCAATGTATGATATGAAATCTAAAATGCACGGAAAGACGATTATTGAACCGGATGGATTATCAGGTGATGGGATCTTTGAATTTGAAAAAGCAGAGTTAGAAGCAAATCTTATTAAATTTAAATATGAAGATTTTAGTTCCGATACAGCTGATTTTAGACTGAAAGATATTTCTGGAGATGGAGATGCTCTTGCATTTTCTACCAAAAATGTAAATGCTTTTGTTTCTTTTAAAGAAAGAAATGGTTTGTTTAAATCTAATGGAGATGGTTCTGTAATTAATTTTGAACCAATGAAATACATTTGTTTTATGGATGAGTTTAAATGGTATATGGATAATGATAATATTGAACTTTCTGCTGGGAAACAAGAGGCTCAGGATGCCTCAGGAGTTGCTTTAGAAGGAGCCCAATTTATTTCTGTACATGAAGAGCAAGATTCGCTTAGCTTCTTCTCAACTAAAGCAAAATATGATATCAGAAAAAAAGTAATTTATGCCGATGGTGTTAAGTTTGTGAATATTGCTGATGCTATGGTTTATCCTGATAGTTCTAAATTGATTATTGATAAAAATGCTCAAATGAGAACGCTTAATAATGCTAGAATTGTAGCCAGTTACATTACTCAAAATCACGATATTTATAATGCATCCATTAATGTCTTTGGAAAGAAAAAATATGCAGGATCCGGATATATAGATTATGTTGATGAACTCGAAAAATCTCAAACCATTTACTTAAAATCTATTGCTGTAGATACTACCGGACAAACTATTGCTAATGCAGATATTTTGGAAGAAGATGGCTTTAAGTTAAGTCCACAATATGAATATTATGGTAAAGTTGAACTTTATGCTAATAATCAGTTTCTAACTTTTAATGGTACAGCTAGAATTTTGCACGATTGTGATTTATTAAGTAAAAATTGGTTTACCTTTAAAACACCAATAGATCCAAACTCAATATATATACCTGTTGATAGTACAACTAAAGATATAGAAGGAAATAAACTGTTAGCTTCTGTAATGCTCAGCTCAGATTCTTTGGGAATTTATTCAACATTCTTGAATCGTAAAATAACGTATAGTCATCAGGAGGTTATTCCTGCTCAGGGCTTTCTTTATTTTGATAAAGAAAATGAAGAATATAGAATTTCTAATAAAGATAAATTACAAGAAATGTCTTTTGGAGGAAATTACTTGAGCTTAAGCACCAAAACGTGTAAAATTTATGGGGAAGGTACAATTAATTTAGGAGCAGAAACAGGTCAGTTTGAAATTGCTTCGGCTGGTGTTGTTCATCATAATCAGTTAGATAATGAGGCTATATTTGACTTGGTAATGTCAACCAATTTTTTTATGGAAGATAATGCTATGAAGATTTTAACTAAAAAATTAACAGAAGCTTCTGCGTTAGATCCTGTAAAATTAGACAGACCAACATTTGAAAAAGGGATTAAAGAATTACTTGGAAAAGATGAAGGCGATAAATTGATTGCTCAACTGAATTTATATGGGGCTTACAAAAAAGTGCCGGAAACAATGAGAAAAACCTTGGTTTTTAATGAAGTTAAGTTTAAATGGAACCAGCAAGAAAAAGCTTATAGGTCTTTTGGAAAAATTGGTATTAGTAATTTAGGTAAGGATCAAATTAATAAATATGTTGATGGACATATAGAAATTGTAAAGAAAAGAAGTGGCGATATTGTTACTATTTATTTAGAAGTAGATAAAAACAATTGGTTTTTCTTTAATTACACAAGAGGAATACTTCAGGTAATTTCTTCTGATAATGATTTTAATACCATTATTAAAGAAACTAAACCTGATAAAAGAAAAGCTAAAGCTGAAAAAGGTCAGCAAGCATATCAGTTTATGTATTCTTCAGAGAAGAAGAAAAGAGATTTTTTAAGAAGTTTTGAATAATAATTTTAGGAAAATTAAGTGTTTTTTGCATCAATGCAATAAAATTGTACATTTGCCAAATTGTAGTTATTGCAATGTTAGATAGATTTTTATTAAAAATATACTTAGTCCTGTTGTTGGTTTTTGCTAGCTCAACAGTGGCGTATTCTCAATATAATTCAGAGGAGGAGCTAAAGAAAGCAGCAGATAAGTTCTTTGCTGAAGAGAATTATATTGAAGCATTACCGCTATTCTCTCAGTTGCTAAGTACTTATCCAAAAGATTTAAATTACAACTATAAATACGGTGCTTGCTACCTTTATGCTACTAGAGATAAAGAAAAAGCCATTAACTATTTAAGTTTTGCAGCCTCTCGTCCAAATGTAGATCCCTTAGCTTATTATTATTTAGCAAAAGCTTATCATCATAATTATGAATTTGCTTCAGCAATCGTTTATTTTAATAAATACAAAGGCAAAACTTCCTCTAAAGAACATCAAAAATATGAAATATACAGGCAGATTGAAATGTGTAAAAATGGTCAACAGCTGCTTAAAAAAATAAATAAAATTGGCGTTATCAGTAAAAAAGAAATTAAAGAATCTGAATTTTTTAGAAGTTATGATTTAAGAGGTTTGCAAGGAAAAGTAATCGTAAAGCCCGATGAATTTAAAATGAAAGTAGATAAGAAAGAAAATGAATATTCTATTTTGTATTCAGATCCTAACTTAAATGTGGTTGTGTTTTCTTCTTATGGAGATAAAGGTTCTAATAAAGACATCTATAAGATTGAAAAAATTGGGATTAATCAGTTTTCTGATCCAATAAGTTTAGGAGATGTAATTAATACGCCTTACGATGAAGATTATGCTTTTCTTCACCCTGATGGAAAAACACTTTATTTTTCTTCTAAAGGACATAACAGCATGGGAGGTTATGATATTTTCAAATCTATTTATGATGATGCTTCTGCTACTTGGTCAGCTCCGGTAAATTTAGATTTTCCTATTAATACGCCTGATGATGATATTTTATATATTAGCGATATTGATAATCAGTTGGCATATTTTGCATCTTCAAGAGCAAGTAAACAAAATGAACTTACCGTTTATAAGGTTAAGGTAGAGCCAGAACCGCTTCATAACCCTATTATTAAAGGGTTGTTTGTTTCTGAAGAAAATCCATCACTTAAAAATGCTACTATATCTATTGTAGATGCTATGGATAATACCAAATATGGTGTTTATAATACAGATGAAAATAGTGGAGAATATTTATTGACTTTTCCTGCCGATGAGAAAAAATATAAATTGATTGTTGAAACCACTAATGAAGCACCAATTCATTCTGCAATTATTGAATTGCCTAAAATGACAGAGTTTAAACTCTTAAAACAAGAATTATTGTTGGTAGGAACAGGTGATAATGAGAAGTTGGTAATTAAAAACTTGTTCGACCAAGAGGACGAATTTGATATTTCCAACCCAATTATTGTTCAGAATTTATTGAAACAACAAGCTAAACTAGATGTAAATATCTCGGAAGAAGATGCTTTAAAATCTATTAATGACGCTTCGTCAACATTGGCAGCTAACGAAACTTCAAGTTCTGAATATGCTGATTATTCTGATGATAAACTAAAAGCAGTTGCCAGTAAAAAAGTAAATGAATTACTTCAGAAAACTAAAAAGTCTGAAGAAGAAAAAGACTTTTATTTTAATTATGCTGCTACAAAAACTAATGAAGCTAAAAATCAATACAATCAGGATACTAAAAATAAAGATGTTGTGGCTGAAGATGTAAATTCAGCGTCATTAGCATTAAAATTAGCAAGAGTAACTCAAAATGAAGCTGTTGAAAGAAACTCAGATAAACCTAAATTAATAGAATATCAACAAAAGTTAGAGGCAGCAATTACTTCAGGGAATAGAAGTGAAGCAGAATTAATAATGGCAGAAATAGAAAAAATTGAGGCTGCTGCTTATTTTGAAACTTCAGCGGTTGATGTAGAAACTAAATTAGCCGATGAAAAATTAAAAACTTCTAAAGCCGATTACCAAAAACAACGAGACATTGTAATAGGCTATACTAATAGAAAATTAGAGTTAGAAAAATCTATTGCAGCTATTGAATCTCAAATTGAGGAAACTAAAAAGTCTAAAGATAAAGAAGCCTTACAAGACCAGTTGGCTACTTATAAAATAGATTTAGAGGATTTAGAATTTCAGATAGAAAAATCTAAAGCAAAAGAATTACTTGCAAAACAAGAGTTTGATAAAGCTAAAAATGAAGCGAATTTACTGGCAAATGTTGTTGATGCAGCAAAAAAACAAACTACAACATCTCCATCATTGGATAATCAAGCAATTCTTGCTACAGAAAGTAACATTAAGTTTTTTGAAGAAGAAGGTGTGTTAGGTTATTATCCGGCTACAAGTTCATCACCAAATACAAGCGTTACTTCTACTAGCTTAGTAGCCATGAAAGATGATTACGAAATTATTGATGATAACGGAAATTTAATCGATTACAATACAAAATATGCCAATCAGGTGGATGAGAACGATAATAATCCAACAGCAATAATTGATATTAATAAACAATGGATAGCTGCTATTGAGGAAGATATTGAGATAAAAAATAGTCTGAAGAATAGTGCAAAAACTGTTGGAGAAAAAGAAGAGTTATCAAAAATAGTTAACCAATTAGAGACATTAAAAGAGCAAAAACAAGAAGAAATAGACTTACAAACTAACTTAGCACTTCAAAATGAGACCAATAATAATGCTAGTTCTAATGAAAATACAGTAGCAGACAATAACAATAATACCGCTAACACAACTACAACTTCAAAAACAAACACTAAAAAATACGAAACTTCAATTATAGATAAAGATGGAAATGTTATTAATTACAATGCTCAGTTTTTAGAAGAGTTAGAGCAACTTCCAGCTGATGAACAAACAGCTAAACTTTTTGCTCAGAAAGCTGAAATTTATAATAAATGGGCAGATGCAACTGAGCAAGAAATTACCTTGAAGAAAATTGAATTAGTTGAGGCAGATGCTAATGAAGCTCCTGCAATTCAGGAAGATTTAGATGAATTAACTTCTGATTTGCAAGGTAAACAAGAATTTACGGCTTTATTTTTAACACAAGCAAAAGCACTGGCAGCTACAGAAGATGAATTAGCTTATGTGGAAGATATCGAAAATAAAATTGCCGGAAATAATATTGAAAGCAATGAGTTGGCTAGTAATGAAACTAATAACAACAATCAAAATAACACCACTTCATCCAATCAGAAAATTAATGCTGCAAAGTATAATAACATTACAATTAACAATGATGGAAGCGTAAATGATTATGCTACTGAATATGAAAATCAATTAGCAGCTTTAGAATTACGTTCTGATAATAAAGTTAAAATTAGTGAAGAACAAGTTGCGGTAACTACCAATTGGATTGAAGCTATAGATGAAGAAATAGCTTATCAGAATGAGCGATTAATTGCTACTGATGATGAAAATGAGAAAGCAACAATTGAGAACAGAATTGCTGATTTAAAAGAGCAGAAATCAACTCAAATTGCTCAATTAAATACTTTCCAAACAGAACTTATAGCAGTTAAATCAACATCGACTAATGAGACTACTAATGAAGTTGTAGTAAATGAAACAACTACTTCAAACACAACAGCTCAAAACCAAGTTAATAAGGGAAATTCATCTTTAACTTATAACTCAACTAATGCCAAAAACATACTTGCCAATGTTGATGACCTTACAGCCGAAGTAAATGCATTAAGAGAGAAAGCGGATAACACAGAAGATGAAGCGTATAAAACAACAAATACAACAGAAAAAGAAGAGAAATTAGTTGAAGCTGAAAAAATTAATAATGCAGCAAACGATAAGGAAATTGAAATAGCAACCTTGTACGAAAGAGCTAACTCAACAGAATTTAAAGATAATCAAACAACGGTAAATACACTTTTGAAGTCGATTGGAGGACAATCAACAGACAACAATTATATTATGGCTGAAATGCTTAATGATGAGTCGGTTACTTTGTTTAATGAAGCTTCAGATGCTCGTCAGCAAGCAGTTGCTACCAATAATTTTAAACAGAAAAAAGACTTGTTAGATGAAGCGGCTAAGTTGGAAAAAGAAGCTATAGAAAAACAACAAAATGCCATTGGATTATTAGAGCAAATCAGCACTTCATCATCAATAGCTGCAACTAACAATAATCAAAATAATACACAGGAAGAGGTGATTGCTGAAGAGACAACCACCAATAACAACCAACAAACCAATAATAATACTGAGGAAGATATAGTTGCTGAGGAAACTACAACAATCAATAACAATCAGCAGACAAGCAATAATAATCAGTCTTCAGCCAATAACAGAAAGTCTTCAACTAATAACAACCAACAACAAGTAACGGTTTACGAACCTAAGAACATAGCATTACCATCAAAAGAGAGAAAACAAGATGCTATTCAGTTAGAAAAAGAAGCAATAACCTTAAATCAAGAAGCCAAACAACTTGATGAAACTGCTGAGAACACTAAAAACAGAAAAGAAAAACAAGCCTTAGTTGAAGAAGCCCAACAAAAAAGAGAAGAAGCTGATAGAAAAGCGAAAGAAGCAGAAGTAATTTATGCGGAAGTGAAAGAAATGGAAGCAGAGGAGGAGTTGTATTTAGAAGAATTAGCAACACAAAGAAAAGAGTTGGTGGCAACAGTGTTAACATCAGAAGAAGAAAACTATGTTCAAAGTCTTACTCCAGAAGAAAAAGCAGCCATTACCAACACTCCTGAATTTAAAGAATATAAGGAGTTAAAACAAAGTTCTAGAAGGTTGGTAAAAGAAGCACAAGTGGAATATGTTGCTGCCGATAAAGCCAAAGAAGAAGCTGAGGATCAAAAACAGTTAGGTGTTGCGCTTCAAGCATTGCAACAAGCAGCAGCAACTGAAGCTGATAAAAACAAATTGGCTAATCAAATGAAGAAGTTGGACGAGATGATTGCCCAAAATGAACAAAAAGCAAAAGAACTTAGAGAACAAGCTGCAGCTAAAGAACAGCAAGCTTTAGAAGAAAACAAAAAAGCCAAAAATATGGTTGCTAACAAAGATGAAAATTCGGCTCTTGGCTTTGTTGCCCTTGAAAAAACCAATGATACATCTAGTGATATGTTAGCTGACTATACTAATGAAGTGAATAGCAGTCTTCCTGAAAACCAAAGAAAACAACAGGCTAATAATAAAAATGAGGAAGATGTACTTGCTGAAGAATCGTCAACTACTAACAACCAACAACAAACTAATAATACTGAGGAAGATATACTTACTGAGGAAACAACAACAAATAACAATCAACAGTCAATTAATAATCAGTCTAAAACTAATAACACAGAAGAAGATATAGTTGCTGAGGAAACTACAAATAACAGTCAGCAGTCAACAACTAATAATCAGCAAGCAACCAACAACAACAACCAACAAGCTACTAATAACCAGCAGTCAATAGCTAATATCGATGAAATTCCAGAAGAATTAACAGAATCTATTTTTACCATTACATCGCCAAACGAATCTGCTTATAATGAAAACAAGAGAATACCTAAAAACCCTAAATTACCTGAAGGCTTGGTGTTTAAAGTCCAAATTGGAGCATTCAGAAATCCAATTCCACAAGATCATTACAAAGGTTTTGCTCCATTAATGGCTGAAGATGCCGGAAATGGAATTACTCGTTATACAGCAGGTTTATTTAAAACATTTAATGTAGCGAATATGGCTAAAAATGAAATTAGAACAATGGGTTACCCGGATGCGTTTGTTGTGGCATTTTTTAATGGAAAACGAATTAACATTAATGAAGCACGTGCTATGCTGAATGAAACATCAACAACAGAAGAAGAAATTTCTTTTACTAATACAGCTAAACAAACCAACAATCAGCAGTCGTCAAACAATAACCAACCAACCAATAATAATACGCCAATCAATACAGAAGAAGTTAAAGATGGGATTTCTAAAGATGTTAGAAACATAGAAGGAGTTTTCTATACCATACAAGTTGGAGTTTATTCTAAACCAATTACAGCTGATCAATTAAATAATCTAACGCCATTAAACAGCGAAAGAACAGCTAATGGATTGATAAGATATACATCCGGTATTTATAAGAATCTTAATGATGCTAATGCGGCTAAAAATAGAGCAGTTAATTTAGGAATTACCGATGCCTTTATTATCGCTTATCAAAATGGAAATAAAATTACTGTAGCTCAAGCTAACGAATTGTTGGGTAGCAACAACTCATCTCCTGCAAATAATAACACAACAGAGGTTGAGGTAACTAATGAGAATACTTCATCAAACAATAATACATCAGGAAACAATACATCAACATCAACAGTTGAAAATGAAAATGCTACTTCTAATACTTCATCTACAACGAATGAAAATAATGAAGAACCCATTGAAACAATAGAGACAACCAATACAAATGAAGCAACATCAGAAACAGTTGAACCAATTAATACAAATGAAGAGGTAGTGGTAGCTCCGAAGCCAAAAACTGACGAAGAATTACGCCAGGTTGCTGAAAGTTTAAATATTGTTTTTAAAGTCAAAATTGGAGAGTTTACAGATGAAATTAGCAATGAAGATGCAGCTGTTTTATTAAAACTTTCTGATAGAAATATAGAAAATTTTGTGGATGGAGATAAAACAATTTACACTATTGGCAATTTATTAGATTATAAATCTGCACTAAACACTCAATTAGAAATGAAAGAAATGGGGGTTAAATCTCCTTCGGTTGTAGCCTTTAAAAACAATACTATTATTCCTGTTGAAGAAGCTTTAGAGTTAATAAAAAACGTAGAATAAAGCTTTAAACACCATCTTTCTTCTTTAAAAAAAGTTAACTTTGTAATATAAATTAGATGTTATGATTATAGAAACCGAAATACAAGTTGAAGTAGAAAATACAGCCATCAAAGAAAATCATTTGGTTTTGTATAATGATGATGTAAATACTTTTGATTACGTTATTGAGTTACTAATGAAAGTTTGTAACCATGACGCTATACAAGCAGAACAATGTGCGATGTTAGTTCATTATAAAGGAAAATGTTCGGTTAAAAAAGGTAGCTTTGAAGTACTAGAACCTATGTCAGCCATTCTTTCTGATGCAGGACTAACAGTAGAAATAAATTAATTTTATTTTAAGTTAAACATGAAAATAGCAGCAAAAATAATATCAGTTGTATTGGTAATAGCGTTAGTAGCTTGCTCTAAAGTACCTATTACAGGAAGAAAACAAATGTTATTAATTCCCGAAAGTGAATTAATGAGCATGAGTTTAACCCAATACCAACAATTTTTAACAGAAAATCCACCTGTTGCCGATAATGTTGAGGCTACTAAACAAGTTAGAAGAGTAGGAGGAAGAATTGCCAATGCTGTTGAAAGATATTTAAAAGATAACGGACAAAGCAAATTAGTTAAAAATTACAGATGGGAATTTAATTTAGTAAATCAAAATATAGTGAATGCTTGGGCAATGCCGGGAGGAAAAGTGGTAGTTTATCAGGGGTTGTTGCCAGTTGCTAAAACAGATGAAGGCTTGGCAGTAGTTATGGGGCACGAAATTGCTCATGCTGTTGCTCGACATGGAAATGAAAGAATGTCGCAAGGAATTTTGGCCGCTGCCGGTGGTGTTGCTTTAGCTGTTTATATGCGAGAAAAACCATCTGAAACTCAAGCGTTGTTTTTAGCAGCTTATGGAGTAGGAGCAGGAGTAGGAATAATGGCCTTTGGCAGAAATCAAGAAAGTGAAGCAGATAAATTAGGAATGGTATTTATGTCAATGGCAGGTTACCAACCAACAGAAGCTATACCTTTTTGGGATAGAATGAATGCAGCAAGTGGAGGAACAAGTGTGCCGGAATTTCTAAGTACACATCCTCATTACGATACTCGTGTAGAAAGAATTAAAGAATGGTTACCCACTGCGGAGACTTATTACACTCCATATCAACAATAAAAATTTAGGCTTTATTTTTGTATTTTCTTCATTATTGGTTTAATTAATTTCAATGAAGAAAATCTACTTAAATAATAATTACATCACAGTTTCGTTTATTTTTTCTATGAACAGAAACTTTCTCTTATTTCTTTTCTTATTTCCTATACTATTATTTTCACAAAATGAAAGTAATGGAAGTGCCAATTATGGGAAAATAAAAGTTGACAAAAGTGATTTGAAAATCTTTTCTCAGGCGTATATGCATTACCCTTTTATTTTTAAAGATTTTGATAGAAAAGCTAGATTTGATACCACATCTTTTGAAGGGAGGTATCTTGATACCACTTATGCGAATACCATTAAAATAGCTCCTGATTATCAATTTAGAGAAAATTATGAAATTATTGCATTAGATGTTTATGATGGTGGAAACAAAGAGGAAGTTTGGTTTAATTTCAAGAAAAATAGTGGTTACGCGTCTCCCTTAACAAGAAATAACCCTGAAATAAATGCTTTTACAGGTATGGTTTGGGTGTACAAAGGAAATTTAACTCGAAAAGAATTTGCAAAGAAATATGTATATAAAAAAAGAAAGTCTTTTTTTAAAAGAAAAAAACGCAGACAGTGGACTGACTTTAGAATTTATTATGATAATGACGCACAAGTTTTTACTATTCAACTAAAAAACCTTAGTGGATTTATTGAATTTGAAGCTTATCCTAGATACACTTCAACCACTCGTAGTATTAAAGAAGCTCAAGAAAAATATGAAAAAATTTATGCAAATTACTTGAGAACATTAAAAAAAAGAAAAGTAAAGTTTGATAAAAAATTAGCCAAAAGACAAGCTGTTTTTTATACATCAATAAATAAATATGATGAAGAATTATGGACATCTTTCCAAACAAATTATATGACAGAAGAAGAAAGGCAACTTTCGAGAGAAGATTGGTTACTGTATTACGATAGAGTTATTGCCAATGAATTAAAAGCAATGGGAAATGCATCTCCAACAATTGAGAATCTAGTTAGAAGCATTAATATAGATGGTTATAAAATTAAATCAATTCCATTATTAAACGCTCAAGATTTTTCTCAAGAGAATAATATGGCTAAAACACTTTATGAGAAAGATAATGGAGACAAGTTAGCGATTACAAATATTTTGGTAGTTGATGTTACCAATAAAAGATATCAAAAATATGCAGGATCTAAAGGGTTAAAAACTATTTCTGTAGAACTTAATAAAAATGATGAATGTATATTAATAGCTTGGTTAAGAAATGGTGATATAGGGTATTTAATGGCTGATGAATTTAATAATATTGAGATAAATGATGAAAGACAAGCCTTAATTCAATTGAATATTATAAATAAAAAAATTGCTTCAGTGCAAATGATAAGAAATCAGTTAAACTTCTAAAACCAATCACTATGCAAACATCAAAAAACATCCTAAGCATTGCTATAAGCGTGTTGTTTATTACTAGTTGTCAAAATGATAATAACACATCTGATGATGTACAAGGCTCAACAGATTTGAGCTATGTGCCAAATAAAGATAGAAAACTATCGTTTATTAAACCACCAATTTTAGGAAAAGAAATAGCGTTTGAAAATTTTACAATAGATGCACAAAAAGATGAAGAAATAACTACCGAGAATGGTACGAAAATTACCATTAATAAAAACTCGTTAGTTGATCAAGATGGTAATGTTGTAAGTGGTAAAGTAGAAATTAACTATAGAGATTATCACAACCCCTTAGAAGTTTATTTAAGTGGTATACCAATGAATTATGATTCGGCAGGAGTAGAGTATGTATTTGAAACAGCAGGAATGTTTGAGTTAAAAGCCTCACAAGATGGGAAGGAGATTAGTTTGAAACAAGATGGAAAAATTGATTTAGATTTTATCTCAACTAGTAACGAACAAGATTTTAACTTTTATGAGTTTGATGAAGCTAAAGGAGAGTGGATTGTTGAAAGTAAAGAAATTAAAACCAAAACATTGTTGAATTCAAACTCGGGCAAGACAGCTTTAATAAAACCTATAGCTCAAAATAAAAATAATTATGCTTTTGATATGGAGCTGGATAAGAGCATCTATCCAGAGTTAAGTCAGTATGAAGGCACTATGTTCGAAGTAAAAGAAGGAGAAGTATTTAATTCAATGTATTATAATGTACAGTGGGACAATGCTGAGGTGAAAAAACTTTCTGGCAACAACTATCAATTAACACTAATTAAAGAAGATACATCCATTTTGGTAAAAGTAAAACCTGTAGTGGCAACCAATCAGTATAAAAAAGCAATGAATAAGTACAATAACCAAATGGCTGAAAATAAAAAGAAACAAGAAAACAGAAGTGAATTTGATGTTTATTCTACTTCAACTATAGCTTACAACACTAGTATGTCGGCTCAATCAATTATTATTAGGGAGTTTACTTTAAATGGTTTTGGAATTTATAATCTTGATAAGCCAGGTATTATGCAGCCTAATGGAGAAGTTGAAACATTGCTAGTAAATAGAAATGATGAAGAGCAAAAACTTGATAAATTGAGTTATACCGTAGTTAACTTAAATAGAAATGCAATTGTAAATTTATTTGGAAAACCCAAGTATTACAAGGGGGCTTTAACTGTCGTATGGTCTATTCTTAACGAAAATGAGATGATTATCATTTATCCTGAGCAATTTAGAACAATGCAAGACAGAAAATTGATTACAAGTACCTATTCTATAGATGAAGGCATATCCTTATTAGATGATATTATTGCCAATAGGTAGGTTTGATTAAATAAAACTTCTTTGCTATAAAAAAAATGTAAATCAATTAGCGTTTTTTTTTATGCTCATAATTTCTGACTTGTCTTTCTTGAAAAATAAGTTAAAAAAGAAACTCGAGTAATCTATTTATATTCAATATGTTACGTTGGTTTGTTAATTTATAACTTAGAAATCCAAATAAAATAGTAGTTTTTTCAAACAACTTGTTAAAAAATATTGGTTTTTTTGATTTAATTACTATTTTTACTGCCCGATTGTTAAATAATTAAAAAAATGAAAGCAGTACACGTAGTTGTTGAAGAAATTATAAAAAAATCACCATTTTTAGAGGAAGCATTAGCAGAGGGCTTAATCAATTTGTCATCATTATCTCGTCAGATTAAAGCAGAAATTGATGAAGAATTAAATAAAGATGTTAAAATTGGAGCTATAGTAATGGCTTTAAAAAGATTATCTCCCAAATTTGATCCTACTTTTCAGATTAAAATTAGAAAAGTGGTAAATAAACTAGGAGATATTACTGTTCGTTCAAAAATTACTTATTATACTTTTGAGAATTCTGAATCTTTAATTGATTGTCAATCGCAATTACTTAAAAAGCTGAAAGGTAAAAAAGATATTTTCTTTGCTTTCTCTCAAGGAGTTTATGAAACATCTATTATTTTAAGTGATTCAGAAAATAATGATATCAATGATATTTTTAAGAATGAGAAACAATTGCAAGCATCAACAGGGCTTTCTTCATTAACCATTAAGTTGCCAAGCGAAAATGCTGATGTTTCAGGGATTTACTATTTTATCTTAAAAAAATTAGCTTGGGAAGGAATTAATATCTTAGATATCATTTCTACCATGCATGAATTTACCATTATTGTAAATGACGAAAACATTGATAGAGCTTTCTCAATACTTAAAAATATTAATAGGTTGGGATAACTGTTTCATTTTTTTCTAACGTACAAAGTCAATAATTTCTAATCATCAGCCTTCCGACTCCTGGCTTCGGTCTTCCCTAATCCTCCTGATTTTCGTGAAATTCTTGAGATATTTTCTCGAATTTAATGATGTTGTCCTTATCAATAAAGTTAAGAGGAGTACAAACACCATCTCTACAACTGTAACATTTTAATTTATCTTTAAATACAGCAGATTTGTAAATGGATTTTCCGAGTAACATTCTTGCAGCTTCCTGAACTCCTTCAACAATAGAAGGGTGTGGGTGAATCATGTGAGCCAGTTCTTCAATTCCTTTATCCATATACATTAATAAAGCAATGGTTTGAATTGCCGAAGAAGCATGATAACCAACAGCTCTCATTCCTAAAACTTTCATGTCGGCATCATCAGAAACAATTAGTTTGAAAAAACCTTGAGGTTTTCCCATAGAAATAGCTCTAGCGATGGTAGAATAGTCTACTTTAGCCACTTTGTAAGGAATGTTTTGCTCTCTGAGTATTTGTTCGTTAGCCCCAACAGAAGCAACCACCGGATCTAAAAACATAATGGTAGAAACATTTTCGTAATTAATCGGGTTCAATGCTTTTTTAGAGAACATTCTGGCAACAGCATGTCTAGCTTCTCTTTCTCCAACGTTATAAAGCGGAAGTCTTCCCGAAACATCCCCTACGGCATAAATATTTGGAATATTGGTTTGAGTATCATTATCTCCAATATGAACACCTCGTTTACTCATTTTTACTCCGGCATTTTCAATATTTAATTTTTCAATATTTGGAATTCTACCTATAGAAATAAGGGCTTTTTCTACATGAATAACTTCACAAGCTCCATCAGCATGCTCAATTTCATATTCTACCTCACCATCAATAATTTCTAATCTTTTTAAGTTGGATGTTTGGTGTATGGTAACATTTTTATTTTCCATATTGCTGGAAATCAGTTCAGAGATGTCCTCATCCTCAAAAGGAAGAATTCTTTCTGCTCTATCAATAATATATACTTTTGTTTTTCCGAAATTGGCAAACATAGTGGCAAACTCACAACCAATAACACCAGCACCAATAACTACCAAACTTTTTGGGAAGTCATCTATGTGCATAATACCATCACTGGTTAAAATAATTTTTTCATCAACTTCAATATTAGGAAGAGTTCTTGGTCGGCTACCCGAAGAAATTACGGTATTTTCAGCATAAATTATTTTTTCGCTACCATCATCTTTAGTAATTTTTATTTCTTTATTAGTTACAAAACTTCCCATGCCTTTTTCGTAGGTAATTAACCCTGTTTCGGCATGTATAATTCTAAGGTGACATGATAGTTGAAACTTTCTTTCAAAGATGGCTTCTTCTATGGTTTTCTTAACTTCATCAAAAGTAATATCTAAATTTCTATCGGCTCTTTCTTTACCTAGCTCGTCATAAACTTTTTTATAACGAGAAGATAATTCCCACATGGTTTTGGAAGATAATGCTCCATTATAAATTCCAGCACCACCCAATTTATCTTTTTCAATTAGGAGAACTTTTTTTCCGAAATCTATAGCTCTCATAGCAGCTGCATATCCTGCCGGTCCCCCACCAATTACACACAAATCGTATTTTTCCATAGTTGTTAATTCCTTTGTAATCAATAATTGATTATTTAGTTATTAGTATTCTTCAGCCCAATTTTCAAGTTCTTCTTTTGTCCATAAGTCAGGGAAAAATACTCTTCGCTGATATTTAGGATGTAAATACTTTTGCCATTCACTTCCTCCTGTTGCTTCAATTACTTTGTCTTTAGACTCTAAGTATTGTTTTGCAGCGTTTAGGTGAACAATAGGCCATTTAATATTAAATTCTATATCTAAGTCTTTTAATGCTTGAATTAGTGCAGGATTGTTTTTTTTTGATTCAGGCAAAGTAATATATTTTTGCCAGATATTCTTGTCTTTATAATATTCTGCCATTGCAATAAATTGGGCTAAATATTTTTCTTCAAAATGCTGTAGGGTTAATGATTTTTTTCCTGTTTTATGATCTTTACCTGCTGCTTGCCAGTAAATGTTTTCAAATAGGTAAGGAAAATCATGAATATCGGTAAGGTTATTTTTTAATCGGGGATCAACTAAATTTTTAATGTCTGTTGCACAAATTTCTGCTTGACGAAAAGAAGCACACTGAAAACCACTTGCCGGTGTTAGGGTAAATCTAAATTGATTGTACTGCTCCGGATCCATTCCTAAACGCATTACATCAAAAGAATTAGCAAGCATTTGAATGTATCTGTTCATTCTTCCTACTTTCTCAATAAAATAATCGGCTGTAATGTTTTCTTTTTCACATACCTGATACATTTCGTGCAGCATCATGTTTAGTAACAACTCAGTAACTTGATGATACATAATAAAAACCATTTCATCAGGAAAATCTGTTCTTGGTTTCTGTAAACTTAGTAACGATTCTACTTCAATGTAATCCCAGTAATCAATAGGTTTTGCGTGTAATAACCCTTTTAAATAAGCTTCTGTATCTTGTCCTAAATTCTTGTATTTTGCTTCAATTTGTTGTATAAGATGAGCGTATTTCTCCATAATTCTATCAAGATGTTAAATCAGTAACAATATTATTAAAATTATCACAGAAAAAAGATGATAAAAGTTAGAAAATAGAATGTTTTTTTAAGAAGTTCTAAGTAAAGTTAAAAATATATTGAAATTAATCTTCTTTTAGCCACTCTATGGCTTTGTTGTAGTCGTTAAATACTTTTGTGGGAGTTTGTGGTTGATTAAATTTTACGAAAAAATTAGCTATAATTCTGGTTGGCATATTATTAACTACAATAGCAATTTTTTTTCTGATAGGCAAAATTTCGGGATCGTTAGCAAAAAAATTTCTAGCATCATTAGAAGCACTAGAGTATCTGTTTCTAGCATCAACAACAACACAAAATGGCTGATTGTTGGTTATGTTTATAAATGCTTGATCAATTTCAATAGCATCTTCCAGTTCTATTTCATAATCATCATCAAGCTTTAATAAATAAAGGTCGTGCTGCAAATGAATAATTTCAGCATGGGTTAATTGAGTGTGAGTGTGTTTGGCTACCATATTGGTTGCTAAGGTAATATATTAGTTGAAAATTTAAAATTAATTTTTAATTATTTTCGTTTTACTAAGGCATAAAAATCGTTTTCTAAGGGTAAATAACCTTGGTCGTAACAGAAATAATAGATGTTACCTGTTTTTGTAGTATAAATGGATGTGAAGTGATTAAAATCAAAATCTTCATCCAACATTTTTTGCTTAGTTACTTTGCATTTATCATTTGGATTTAACTTTTCAAGAATCCTCCAATTTTTCCTAAGTCTATTGTTGGTATTTCTAATAAGGTTAGTACTGTCTTTATTAATTTTGTTGTTGTAAGCATTACGACAATAATCTGAACAAAACTTTTTATCAGCTCTTCCCGAAAATGCTTCGTTACATTCTAAACATTGCTGTTTTTGCATGAGTTTTAGTTGAAATGATTGGAATGGTAAATATAAATATTTTTAGCTAGACATCAAATACTTACTTTTGAACTATTAATTTTGCTTAATAAATTATGGATAAAAAAATTATTACCTACTTAAAGAAAAATAATGTACTGACTATCGCTACAGCTATTAATAATCAGCCTTATTGCGCCAATTGTTATTATGTTTTTGATGAACTTAATTTTCAGTTTATTTTCTTGTCTGATGAAAGTACTAGACATATTACTGAAGCCTTAGAGAACAATAAAATTGGAGGAACAGTTACTACCGATAATAAATCTATTGCTAAAATTCAAGGAGTACAATTTGTGGGAGAATTTATTGTTCCCGATGAGGTTGAACAAGTTGTTTTTTATGAAGTTTATTATGCTAAATACCCATTTGCAAGAGCAAAACCATCTAAAATTTGGGCGATTAAATTATCATTTATTAAAATGACAGATAATACGTTAGGTTTTGGAAAAAAATTATGTTGGGAAAGATGAAAAATTAAGAAGTTAATAAAACATTCACTTCGGCAACTCCATGAATAAGGTATTTCTTTTTTGTAGTTAATTCTTCACACAAATAACGTGTTCTTCTTTTTTCTCCTTTTTTAAAGGTTCTCTTATTGTTTAAAGTGAAAACAGTTCCGTGTTCTAATTCCATTAAGTGAACTAAGTTATTGGTTGGGTTGTAGTTGTTTAATGCCTTGGTCAACTGAGCATCTGCCTGCGAAGAAGCTTTAGGTTGCTTGGCATGTTTCATAACCACAGGAATTAAGTCGTCAGGAAATACTTTGTTTTCTAATAAAACAGTAAGCAATTCTGTAAAAGTATTTTTCCATTCTTTACCATGCGGATTTACTTTGTTTTTGTATTTGTTCCACACCAATAAATGAGCAAATTCATGCGTAAGTGTAATTAAAAAAGAGTAGGAGTTAAGGTTTTGGTTCACTGATATTTTACAAAGATGTTTGCCTACTTCACCTCTAAAATCGCCTAATTTGGTAGTTCTTTTTTTGGTAATGTTTAATATAAAAGGTGTTTGTGTAAACCAATTTTTTAAAATGGGCATACTTGCTTCAGGTACATATCTCGATAGTATTAAACAGTCTTTTTCTGTCATCTTAGATTAAGAAAAAATAGTGTAAACAATCCAACTGGAGATATAAGCTAAAGCTCCCATATAAATAACTTGAATAATAGGCCATTTGTAAGATTTAGTCTCTCTGTAAACAACTGCTAACGTTGCCATACATTGCATGGCAAAAGCATAAAATATTAATAAAGAAAAAGTGGTTGCTCTGTTGTAAAGTCTGTCACCTGTCTCAGGGTTTTTTGCTTGCAGCATTTTTTCTCTGATGGAAGTGGTATTATCTTCATCACCGACACTGTATAAAGTTGCCATAGTTCCTACAAAAACTTCTCGAGCAGCAAAAGAGGTTACTAAAGAGATGCCTATTTTCCAATCGAATCCTATTGGTTTAATTAATGGTTCAATGGTTTTTCCTAAATAAGCAGCATAAGAAGCTTCTAATTTTTCTGAGGCTATTAAATTATTTATTTTGTCTTTATTTTCGTTTTCATAAGCAGGTGAAGCATATTTTTCTTCAATTTTTTCAAAAGTATCTCCCGGTCCGTAAGAAGAAAGTCCCCATAATACGATAGAGATGGCAATGATTATTTTTCCTGCTTCAAAAAGAAATACTTTTACTTTATTATAAACCGAAAAACCAATATTTGACCATTTTGGCAAACGATAAATAGGCATCTCCATAATAAAGTTTGTTTTTCCTTTAGATTTTAAAATCCATTTAAAGATTAATGCAGCAAATAGGGCTGCGAGAAAACCAATAAGGTAAAGCCCCATCATTACAATTCCTTGTAAGTTAAAAATACCTACTTGCTGTTCTGCAGGAATAACCAATGCTATTAATAAAGTATAAACAGGAATTCTAGCAGAACAACTAATTAATGGAGCTACCATTATGGTAATTAATCTTTCTTTTAAATTATTAATAGAACGTGTACTCATTATAGCCGGAACAGCACAAGCAATAGAGCTTATTAACGGAATGATAGATTTTCCGTTTAAACCAAAAGGTCGCAACAATCTATCCATTAAAAAACTAACTCTAGACATGTAACCGGTATCTTCTAAAATAGTAATAAAGGCAAATAATAAAGCAATTTGTGGAACAAAGACTACAATTCCACTTAGTCCCGCTAAAATTCCGTTAACAATTAAGTCGCTTAGTACACCTTCGGGCATCCAGCTTTCCACTAAACCGCCAAGCATGGCAAAACTTTCTTCAATAAGTTCCATTGGGTATGCCGACCAAGAGAAAATAGCTTGGAAAATAACAAATAGGATGCTTAGAAATATGAGATATCCGTATATTTTATGCGTTAAAATATTGTCAATTTTTTTGGTTCTATCTATCCATCTGTTAGCTTCTCCACCTTGTAAACAAGCTGAAATAACAGTGGTTATTTTCTCATATCTTTCTGAGGGAGTTATTATGTCTGATGAAAAACTTGCTTTTTTAAATTGGTATTTAGATACAATTTCTTTTAGTTCATTTATTCCTTTTTTTATACGAGCATTTACCGGAACTACAGGAATTTGTAATAAAGCAGATATTTTATCTAAATTGATACATTGATTACTTTTTTGAAGTAAATCCATCATGTTTAACACCAACACAACGGGCTTCCCTAAATCAATAATTTGGGTACAAAGGAATAAGTTTCTTTTTAAATTAGTAACATCTGCTACCACAATAATTAGTTCATCATCATTAATATTTTTAATGGTGTTGGCGGCTACTCTCTCATCTTCAGCTTCAGGATTTAAGCTGTAGGTTCCTGGTAAATCTACTACTTCAATTTGTTGGTTTTTGATGTTGGTATAGCCCAACTTTTTATCTACCGTAACTCCAGGGAAATTCCCTGTTTTTTGACTTAATCCCGTAAGGGCATTAAACAAAGAACTTTTACCGGTGTTAGGGTTTCCAACAAGGTAAATAGTTTGTATAGTTGTGTTATTTTGGGTTGACGAACTCAGTTTGCGTTATTTTTTTCGATTAATATTTTTTTTGCATCTTCTTTTCTAATGCTAATATAATTGAGTCCGGAAGTAATTAAAATAGGATCTTTTAGGGGAGCAATGCGGTCAAGTTTTACGTCTTCACCAACAATAAAGCCCATGTTAAGCATCGATTCTTCTAACTGTTCATCAAGTATTTGAACAATTTGAGCAGATTCGTTTTCTTTAAGTTCATCTAATGTCATCAGCAATAGTTATTTAGATTTAGTCTAAATAGAGAGTTCAAAAGTAGATTAAAAAGCTGATATTTTCAATGATTTTTGTCAGAAAAAATTGGATATACTCCATTTAGGACAAGTATTGCATTTGTCTTTTTTTCCTAAGAAACAAGAGGAAAGAGATAATAAAACTCCAAAAGTGATAATGAGGTATTTTATTTTTCGGTTCATACTGCTAAATTAATTATTTTTTTTGGACATAAAATTCTAAAAATAGTAAGAGTGTTATATTTTGATTAATAAACCTTTTATTTTTTTTACATTTGTGGCTTATATTCTATAATGATAACACTTTTTGAGAACATAGGAGCTTATTTTATTTTATTATCTAGGGTATTTAAAAAGCCGGATAATTATAAATTAATTTTCAAGCAAACCATACACGAAATGGTGAGTTTAGGAATAGGTTCTTTAGGCTTAATTGCTATCATTTCTGTTTTTATGGGAGCGGTTGTTACTATACAAACAGCTACTAACATGAACAACCCGCTACTTCCAGGTTATTTGGTAGGTTTTGCTACAAGAGAGTCGTTTATATTAGAGTTAGCACCAACGGTTATGTCCTTAATTTTAGCGGGTAAAATTGGTTCTAATGTAGCTTCAGAAATTGGAACTATGAGAATTTCTGACCAAATAGATGCATTAGAAATAATGGGAGTAAATTCTGCTTCGTATCTTGTATTTCCTAAAATAGTTGCTTCATTAATTTTTATTCCAATTATTGTTATTTATAGTATGGCATTAGGAATAATAGGTGGTTTATTGGTTTCTATGTATTTTGATGGCATGACATTAAACGATTATATTTTAGGAATTAGATTTGATTTTAAAATGTTTTCCATCACCTATGCTTTAATCAAATCTGTATTTTTTGCATTTATTATTACCAGCATACCCTCTTATTTTGGATACTATGTAAAAGGTGGAGCATTAGAAATAGGTAAAGCCAGTACTAAATCGGTAGTTTATAGTAGTATAACTATACTTATTATTAATTACTTGCTAACACAAATGTTATTGGTATGATAGAAGTAAAGAATTTATATAAATCGTTTGGTGAACACCATGTGTTACAGGATATTTCTGTGAATTTTGAACCCGGAAAAATTAATTTAATAATAGGAGGGAGTGGTTCAGGAAAATCTGTTTTAACAAAGTGTATGGTTGGACTACACCCTATAGAACGTGGTTCTATTAAATATGATGGAAAAGAGTTTACTACTATGAATTTTAAACAGAAAAAAGAAATTCGTAAAGATATAGGTATGCTTTTTCAGGCGTCAGCATTGTTTGACTCCCTTACTGTTGAGGAAAATGTTTTATTTCCTTTAGAAATGTATACCAAGCAAACTAGAAAAGAGATGCTTGAGAGAGTTGATTTCTGTTTGGATAGAGTAAACTTAGAAAACGCTAACAAACTTTATCCTGCTGAGTTGAGTGGAGGAATGAAAAAGAGAGTAGGGATAGCTAGAGCGATTGCTTTAAATCCAAAATATCTTTTTTGTGATGAGCCTAATTCCGGATTAGATCCTTTTACAGGAATTGTTATCGACCAATTAATTCAAGAAATTACTAAAGAGTATAACATGACTACCATAGTAATTACACATGATATGAACTCTGTTATGGAAACAGGAGAAAACATTATGTTTTTATATCAAGGTAAAAATTGGTGGCAGGGGGATAACCACGAGATTGTTAAAGCTGACAATAAAGAATTATCAGAATTTGTTTTTGCTTCTAAAATTATGAAGCAATTTAGGAATGCGTAGACAATAATTTAAAACATAAAAAAACCGCTAAGAATTTCTTAGCGGTTTTTTTATGTTGTTCTTTAGTTTTAAACTATCAAAATTATTTCGAAATAGTTAACTTTTTAGTAAATCTTGTACCATTAGCAATGATAGAGTAAAAATAGATTCCAGCTTCTAAATTAGTTGCATCAACAGTTTCGTTATATAAACCGGCAGCTAATGTTCCTTTGTTAATATTTAACACTTCTTTTCCTGCTAAATCAATCATTTTAATGGTAATATTACTCATTTCTTTATTTAATCTAAAAGAAATAGTGGCTTGGTTGTTAGCTGGGTTTGGGAAAGCACTTAGTTGCATATCGTTATAAAATTCTTTATCATTAATACCAACAGTACCATCATCAATTACAGCAAAAGCAGCTATGTTATTATCTAAACCACAACCAAAAATCATATCTGTAACTCCCCATAAGCCTGATGCACCTAAAGCAGAAAGTTCATGAAAAGCCATGCCTAAACCTTCAGTATCTGCATCACTAAAAAATCCTACAGTATCACCGGTTATTTGTAAATTTCTCGAGTCAATACTTACGTAAAATAAAGCATCTCCATTAATAGAAGGTAAGGGGGCTGTAAATGGAACGTATGTAATATTAGGGAAAGCAGTATCAATAGCACTTAATAAAATATTTTCAGTTTTTAATACAGCACCAGGTCCATCAACCATAGTACCAGAAGGAGTTCCATTACAAGAACCATTGTCTGTAAGTGCAGAACTTGCTGAATTACTATGTAAATTTACAGTAACTAAAGAGGCAGCATTGCTATTGTCTTTGGCAGCAGCCCATATTAAAATTCCCTCTACGTTAAATGTAGCGTTATTAACATTAGAATATCCTTGTGCGCACCAATCTAAAGAGTCAGCATTGTTTCCATATACAAAACCACCGCCAGTATATCCAAATTGAAAAATTTGTCCACCTTGAGCAAACTCAGGTAAAAATGCTCCTGAGGTAGTTAACCCAGTTGTGTCAGTTGGAGTTTTTTGATTAGCATTTGCTTTAATAACTAGAGATTTAGACCCTTGGTTAATTGCTTGTTGACCTGAATACTGAGCGAATGAAGCTCCAGCAACAAAAGTAGTTGCTAATAATAAGTAAATTTTTTTCATAGTTATTTTTTTAATTAAATTATAAAATTTTCGACAAATATATATAAAAACCCATCGTATATAAAGTTTTATAGTATAAAAAAAGAAGTTTCTTAGAATCCTAACTTGTTTATAAGTAACCTTAAATGTTAAAAAAATAATAGCAATTCATTTTTAATGTTAAATATATATGGGTAAATTTGAGCCTTACAAACATTAAAAACCAAAAAAATAAAAGTTATGAAAAAAATTTACTTAAGTTTATTGGCTTTATCTATAGGTGTGACTTCTTTTGGTCAAACCGGTATAGCAAAAAGTCATCCGCTAAAAGACAACCAAACTGTTGGTAAATCAACTCCCAACCAGGTTGTTAGGTCTAAAGGAGCTACATTGTATTCATTTGATTTCAGTACGCCTAGTAATTGGACAATTGGAAACTTAGCATCAAACAGTGATGATTGGGTTATTGGAACAGGTGTTCCATCTGGTTCTTTTGCTATCGCTGGAATTCAATCTACAACAGCTGCTAATGGATTTGCACTGTACGATTCTGATTTAATGTGTTCAAACAATCAAAACGCTTATATTCAAATAGCGACTCCAATTAATTTATTAGCAAATCCTAATGTTTCTATAGAATTTGAACAGTATTATAGAAGATATCAAGATTCTACTTTTGTTGAAGTAAGTAATAATGGTGGTACTACTTGGACAAGATTTAGAATTAACGATATTGGAGTTAATGATTTTGGAGGTGGTAGTTCATCTGTTAATCCTCAAGTTGTTAATGTAAATATATCTTCTGTTGCAGGAGGGCAAGCTGCTGTATTATTTAGATTTAAATATGAAGGCGGTTGTGATTATGCATGGATGGTTGATGACGTAAAAATCATAGAATCTGATAATAATGATTTAGTTGCTAAGAATGATTTTTATGGCTTTAATACTATCCCTTACACAAGAGTTCCTTCTAACCAAATTCAACCAGTTGATTTCTCAATGGAAGTTGACAATGTTGGGGCTGCTACACAAACTGGTGTTTATTTAAATGTGGATGTAAATTCAGGAACATTTGTAGGAACTAGTGCTACAGCGAGTATTGCTCCAGGAGCAAGTGATAGCTTATTTACTACTACACAATATACTCCTGCTGCTACACCGGGAGCTCATAATATTACTATGAGTATATTATCAGATTCAGTAGACGCATCTCCTGCTAATAACGTAATTACGCCTCCTTCTTTTGAAGTTACTGCAGATATGTATGCTATGGATGATTTTACTATTACAGGAAATGCAGGTGGAGCTAGTCCGTCTAATGGGTTTGAATTTGAAGCTGGTAATTATTTTGAGATTACAACAAATACAATAGCCACGGGTATTGAAGTTGTTGTAGGTACAACTGCTCCTGCAGGAACAACTATTGATGTGGCTTTATATGAAGATGATGGAACTAATTTTGTTCAAGTAGATCGTTCTGCTTATTATACTACTACCGCAGCTGATCAAGGGAATACAGTAACTTTACCTTTACCTTTAACACCAGCAGTTACTGCCGGTAAGTTTTATTTTGCTGCAGTTCATACTTTTACTGAGTTTTATTATGGAGTTAGTGGTAGTTCACCTGGTTTAAATACGCCATCAGGACCTGTTAGTTTAATTTTTTATGGTACCATGACAAATCCTGTTACAAATGAGAATTTTTACACCACAGCCACACCTATGGTTAGGTTAATTGTAAACACTCCTTTAAGTGTTAATGAATTAGATAACAATACTTCTTTTTCAGTATATCCAAATCCAAGTAAAGGAGACTTCAACATTAGCTTAAACTCTCAAAATGCTGAGATGTTAACGTTAACTGTGAACAATATTGTTGGACAAACAGTAATGACCAAACAAGTTAGAGTAGCAGGACAAACAAATGAGACTATATCTTTAGCTGGATTCGATAAAGGAGTTTACTTCTTAACTATTGATAACAATAAAGAAAAACAAACTGTTAAATTAATTGTTGAATAATAACAATAAATTTAAACTTCGTTAAAAATATACAAGTTACTTCCAAAAAAAACTACAGAGCATCGCTCTGTAGTTTTTTTTTGTATATTTGTTGTGTTAATATAAATTCAAAATAAATTTAAAAGCTATGAAAAAAATTTACTTATGTGCGATAGCGCTTTCTATAGGCTCACTTACTTTTGGGCAAAGCGTTTTGCAAAAAACATTTAGTAACGCACAACTAGAGTTATATAATTCAGAAGGTGATGTTTCTATTAAATCAAATAATATCAATTCTAAAGCACCAGGAGATACTATTTGGTCTGAAAATTTTACAGGTGGAATGCCAGCTGGTTGGACTACAGGTGGGGCAGATGGGTCTGCATGGGTAATTAATTCTGCAGCTATTTCTGCTACATATACTAATACTGGTCCCATTGCATCAACTAGTGGTGGGAATCACATGCTATTTTTTGGGGAAACAATAACTCCAATTACTGATAGAGATGCTTATTTTCAAACTACTGCAATTGCATTAACTGGACAGCCTGCTGTTACTGTAATGTTTCAAGAAAAATTTAGATTATGTTGTGCTTCTGGTGCACAATTAAATTTAGTTGTTAGTACTGATCCAACTTTCGCAACTAATGTTCAAACATTTGATGCTAGAGGTGGTGTTGCTATTAACGCAATGTCTGCTGATCCATTAGTTAAGTCAATTAATATTTCTGCAATTGCTGGTGGTGTTACAGGGAACATTTATTTAAGGTTTCACTGGGCATCTGGTGCTTCTCACTATTTTTGGATGGTTGATGATATTGCAGTTATTGAAACACCAAGTAATGATTTGGTAGGATTTAATGGGTTTTATGGCTCTCAACAAGGAGAATTACCTTATACTAGAATTCCTTCGACTCAAAACCAACCTATTATTTTCTCTCAAGAAGTAACTAATGTGGGTGCTGCTACACAAACAGGAACTATCGTAACTGCTAGTATTAATAGTGGTGCAGTTTATGCAGGAACTTCTACTCCTATTAGTTTACCAACATTAACATCTGATAGTTTATCACCTCCTGCCTTTACTCCGGCTACAACAGTTGGAGTTGCACACAACTTAGAGTTAATAGTTTCTTCTGATTTTACAGATTTTACTCCAACAGATAATGTTGAGTCTTTTCCTCCTTTTGAAATTTCTCAATTTATTTATGCTTTAGATGATTTTGGAACTACTCCAGGAAACGGTGGTGGACCAAGACCAGCTCCTTCTACTTCTGTAGAATATGAAGCAGGTAACTTTTTTGACATAGTAGCCAATCAAGATCTTTATTCTATTGATGTTGTAATTGGTACAAATTCTGCAAATGTTGGTAAAACTATTGATGCTGTTATTTATGATGCATCTGGTGCTAATTTTGTTGAATTAGCAAGAACTGCTTATTATACAGTTACTAATGCTGATTTAGGACAAAAGGTTACATTGAATTTAATTAATTCAACAACACAAGCTCCTCAATCAGTTTCATTAACAGCAGGTAGTTTCTATTTTGCTGCTGTGCATTGTTTTAATGAGTTTTATTATGGAACAAGTGGTAGGTCTCCATCTAACACAAGTAGAGGTGGTGTAGCAAGTTTAATTTATTACCCTAATATGGTTACTCCTAATACAAACGAGAACTTCTTTACAACACAAACTCCAATGGTAAGATTGAATTTTGATCCAAATAGTGTTGGTATTAATGAATTAGATAACAATACTTCTTTTTCAGTATATCCAAATCCAAGTAAAGGAGACTTCAACATTAGCTTAAACTCTCAAAATGCTGAAATGTTAACGTTAACTGTAAACAATATTGTTGGACAAACAGTATTAACAAAACAAGTTAGAGTGGCAGGACAAACAAATGAGACTATTTCTTTAGCTGGATTCGATAAAGGAGTTTACTTCTTAACTATTGATAACAATAAAGAAAAACAAACTGTTAAATTAATTGTTGAGTAATCAATTTTAATTAATAAAAATTAAAAACCTCCAAGAAACTATTTCTTGGAGGTTTTTTTATTTCAAAATTATAATGCTATTTATTTCCTTAAAACTTCTACTTCTCCATTAACTCCTAACTTTATAAGTGCAGAAGGTTGGTGGGTTCCCTTATCTAATGATGCATCAACAATATAAGCTACATTGGATATAATTTCTTTAGAAATATCATTAAATGTTAATGGAGTAGGCATGTTGCTTATGTTGGCAGAAGTAGAAACTAATGGTTTTCTAAATTTTTGCATTAATTGGTAACAAAAACCTTCTTTAATCATTCTTATGGCTATACTACCATCTGTTGCAATTACATTTTTTGCTAGATTTTTGGCATTGGGAAAAATGATGGTTGTAGGCGAAGTAGTTAAGTCAATTAAGTCCCATGCTAAATCTGAAACTTCTGCAACATGTTTTTGCAACATAGCATCATTATTCACTAAAATAATTAAGCTTTTAGATTCACTTCTTTGTTTTAAGGTATAAATCTTTTTAACGGCAGTCTCATTAGTGGCATCGCAACCTAACCCCCAGACAGTATCTGTAGGGTAAAGAATAATTCCACCAGCGTTTAATACCTCAATACATTTATCAATTTCGTTGGTCAAGGTGTAATAGATTAAAAAATTATGATTTTCTGGAAATGGCTTTTTCAGCAGCTTTAACAATAGCCTCAGCATTTAAGCCATATTTTTCCATTAGTTGAGCAGGAGTTCCGCTTTCTCCGAAAGTATCATTTACACCAACATATTCAATAGGCATTGGGTTGTTTCTACTTATTACTTGAGCAATACTATCTCCTAATCCACCATTTATCATGTGTTCTTCTGCTGTAACAATACATTTAGTTTTGTTAGCTGAAGTTAAAATAGCTTTTTCATCTAATGGCTTTATGGTATGAATATTAATGACTTCTGCACTAATTCCTTTTTGTTCTAATGTTTCGCAAGCTTGAATAGCTTCCCAAACTAAATGGCCTGTAGCAAAAATACTTATATCTGTACCTTCATTTAGCATAATAGCTTTTCCTATAATGAATTCTTCATTCATAAATACAGGAACTGCGGGCCTTCCAAATCTTAAATATACAGGACCTTCATGATTAGCAATGGCTTTTGTAGCTTGTTTGGTTTGGTTATAATCGCAAGGATTGATAACCGTCATTCCGGGTAACATTTTCATTAGCCCAATATCTTCTAAAATTTGATGTGTAGCTCCATCCTCTCCTAACGTTAGTCCAGCATGTGAAGCACAAATTTTTACATTTTTACCAGAGTAAGCTACAGACTGACGAATTTGATCGTAAACTCTACCTGTAGAAAAATTGGCAAAAGTTCCTGTAAATGGAATTTTACCTCCTATGGTCATTCCTGCTGCAATACCAATCATGTTGGCTTCAGCAATACCTACCTGAAAAAACCTATCTGGGTTTTCTTTTTCAAATTGATTCATTTTTAAAGAACCTGTTAAATCTGCACAAAGTGCAACAACATTAGGATTTTCTCTACCTAGTTCTGTTAAACCATCACCAAATCCTGAACGTGTATCTTTTTTTTCTGTGTAAGTATATTTTTTCATAATATAATAAGGGTTATTTTTACAACCTAACTTGCGTTGAAGCTCCTGATGTTATTTTAAATGATTTTTCTTTAGTATAAATTACATTTTTAATGTTTTTTCCTCTATAAACTAGTCTGTAATTTCCAGGTTGAAGCACAATAGTTTCCCTATCTGTATTGGGAGAAATGTTATAAATCCACTCTAGTTCATTATCTTTTTCTAATAAGATACTGGCAACACCAGAACTTGGCAAGAAAAATATACCCAAGCCGGGTTCGGGAATAAATACTTTTGTTGTATGGCTTTGTTTAATGTTAATATTGTTTACTATGGTTTTGGGAAGTGTAAGTATTTCTAAATCATAATCTCCCACAATATATTTTGTAGTTTTTGAGAAATCTTGTACATGAAAAGTTTTATCATTGCCTTTTTTTCTAACAATACATTTTAAGTCTTTGTATTCATTAAAACCATTCATCTCCATCTCTAAATAGCCTTGGGGAGCATCTAGTGCGATAATATTATGAATTCCGGGAGTTATGGTAATATTCTTTTTAGAAACAGGAGGTAAAGTATGTACTACTAAATCATATTCATTAGCATGGTTTAACGGAATGGTGTCAGGGTTACCTCTGTGGTTAATGGTATGAATGAAGTTATATTCAATTTGTTTGGTGTAGCTGTTGTAAAAAGTCATGTTTACATCTGTTTCCGTTGGTAATCCATTTTGATCGAGTAAATTTACTTGAACAGTTGTATTGTTCATGATTTGTTTAATGATAATCCCCAATACACTCTCAAAAGAAGAAGCATTATCAGCACCATAATAATTGCCAACACATTTAAAAGCATCGGCAATTTCAACATCTAGTCCCATACCAATTACAAAAGGTTTAAGTGTAACCCCATTTTTCTTTAAAGCTAAAGCTACAGCACAAGGGTCACCATCACACTCTTCTTTTCCATCAGTAATTAAAATGATAATATTTTTACAGTTATCACAAGGTGGGAAATCGTTTTTTGTTTGTTCTAAAGAATAGGCGATAGGAGTAGTTCCAATAGGATAAATATTGGAAAGTTTAGTTTTAATAGCATTGTAATTGTTGGGTTTAAATGGAACTTCCAATTTAGAATCTTGGCAACTTCTATTACCTTGTGCAACAGAAAATTGATGTCCGTAAATTCTTAAAGCAACCTCCATGTTTTTAATGGGTTTAAGGCTGTCCATTAAGTTGCTGAGTAAACGGGTGGCTACTTTAATTTTTTGTTCTCCTTCCCACTGTCCTAACATGCTTTGAGAGGCATCAAATAAAAATAAGATTCTGGTTTTGGGTTGTTGTGTTTGAGAAAATGAATGAATAACTGAGAACAAACTAAAAGCAAGTAGAATTGATTTGATATGTTTATTTAACAGCTTCATTTATTGATATTATGCAAATAATTTGTTGAATTTTGTCGAACAATTAATAATCTCCAAGCGTTTCTTCTAACTGAGCTAAAGCAGTTGCTAATTGTTCATCATTTGGAGCAACACCGTGCCACTTATGGCTTCCCATCATAAAATCTACCCCTTGCCCCATTTCTGTTTTCATAATTACCATTATTGGTTTTCCTTTCCCTGTTAAACTTTTAGCAGTTTTCATTATTGAAAGAATTTCTTCCATTTTATTACCGTTCATTTCTAATACTTGCCAACCAAAAGCTTGCCATTTATCCTTAAGATTACCTAAATCCAATACATCTTGAATACTTCCATCAATTTGTTGTTGATTGTAATCT
>DATCTM010000133.1:0-2628 GCA_036567945.1 Vicingaceae bacterium | reverse complement strand
CATCAACAAAATTTACAAACGGATGATTATTACTCAACAGTAAGGTTTAATGAAAAATTGAACCCTGGTTTTTATTTTGTTACCGTTATTTCTGGTAGTCAAAAACAAACTAAAAAGTTAGTAGTAAAATAATTTCTTTAGAAAAATTGATTGAAGTCCCACATTTATTTTTTAGTGTGGGACTTTTTTTAACCCTCCCAACAAAATAAATAACCACCCAACTATAATTAAACTTCCACCAATTGGAGTAAGTGGAGCTACATATTTTAAAGCTTCAATATTCAACATGTTTTTTAGTGTAAGTAAATAAATTGATCCTGAAAATAGTATTACTCCCCAAAATATAAACTGTGCAGCTCTATTAAAAAAAATATGATTTATTTTTAAGGAAATAATAAATAAAAATATCAAAGCTAATGCATGATACATTTGATAACGCACACCGGTTTCAAATGAAATAAGCTGTTCGGGTGTTAATACTTCTTTTAAAGCGTGAGCTCCAAACGCTCCAAGAATTACGGCTAATCCACCTAAGATAGAGCCTTTTATTAGCATAGATTTTTTCATTATATATGTTAAAGTTTATTGTTAGTAAAATTCCCCATTTTTATGGAGATAAATTTTAAATTTTTAGCGAATTTCGAGTTTAATTGTTATAAATAATTATCATGCGAAAAATTCTTATCATAGGAGCGGGTAGATCAACGTCTTCGTTAATTCAATACTTATTGTTTAATGCAGAAAGTGAAAATTGGTTTGTAACCATTGCCGATCAATCCAAAGAATTGGCTATGAAAGCAGCAAATAATCACGAAAAAGCTAGAGCCATTGCTTTTGATGTGAATAATGATGAGGAAAGAAATAGGCTTGTTGATGAAAATAATCTTATTATTTCAATGCTTCCGGCACACATGCATATTGCTGTTGCTAAAGATTGTATCAGATTAAAAAAACATATGGTTACGGCTTCTTATGTTTCTAAAGAAATGAAAGCGTTAAAACAAGAAGCTATTGATGCAGGTGTAATTATTATGAATGAAATAGGTGTTGATCCGGGAATAGACCATCTTTCTGCTATGCGTTTAATTGATGAAATTAGAGAAAATGGAGGTGAGTTAGAAGCTTTTGAAACCTTTACCGGTGGTTTGGTAGCTCCTGAGAGTGATAATAACCCTTGGAATTATAAATTTACTTGGAATCCGAGAAATGTGGTGTTGGCAGGACAAGGGACTGTAAAATTCATTCAAAATCGTAAATACAAATACATTCCTTATCATAAATTGTTTAGAAGAACTGAAATTATTGATATTGATGGACATGGAAAATTTGAAGGTTATGCTAACAGAGATTCACTTCAGTATAGAGAAATTTATGGATTAAAAGATATTCCTACCATGTATAGAGGAACACTTAGAAAACCAGGGTTCTGTCGAGCTTGGGATGTTTTTGTTCAATTAGGAGCAACTGACGATTCTTATGTAATGGAAGGTTCTGAAAATATGACTAATAGAGAGTTTATTAATTCATTTTTAGCTTATAATGAGTCTGATTCTGTTGAACTAAAATTTAAACATTACTTAAATATCCGTCAGGATGATGTAGATTTGTTTGATAAGTTTGTATGGTTAGGTATTTTTGAAAATACCAAAATAGGGCTAAAAGATGCTACTCCGGCACAAATTCTTCAGCATATTTTAGAGCAAAAATTATCACTTTCTCCAAACGATAAAGATATGATAGTGATGTGGCACAGATTTTTGTTTAAACAAGGTGGGAATTTTAGAGAAATTCATTCATCTATGGTGGTAAAAGGCGATGATCAAATATATACTGCTATGGCAAAAACAGTAGGTTTGCCTGTGGCAATTGCTACAAAAATGATTTTAAATGATGTGATAAAAACCCCTGGAGTTCATGTACCTATATCAAAAGAGATTTATGAACCTATTTTAAGTGAATTAGAAAATTACGGAGTTCACTTTCAGGAAAAAGAGGTAACACCTCGTTTTTATTAAACTTCTAATCCCCCGAAGCGGGCACTTTAAAATTTAAATTAAAAAAATGAATATTTTACTTGTATCAGCTACTTATTTAGAAATAGAACCTTTACTTACACATTTTAAATTTATAAAACAGTCTAACCAAAAATTAAGACATTATGAGTTTGGAAATCACTATATAGATGTATTAATTCCAGGAGTAGGAATGACTTTTACTGCCTACTGGTTGGGAAAAACCTTAACATCTAAAATGTACGACATTGCTATAAATGTTGGTTTGGCAGGAACTTTTGATGATGTTGTAAAAATAGGAGAGGTGGTGAATGTTATTTCTGATCGAATTTCGGAATTAGGTGCCGAAGATGGTGAGAAATTTCTTTCTTTAATAGATATGGATTTGTTGGAAGATGAAGATTTTGAACTTCAAAATGGAGAAATGATAAACACTATTCCAATTGAGAATAAATATTCTGAAACATTGAAGAAAGTTAAAGGAATTACTGTAAATACAACTCATGGAGATGAAACTTCTATAGCAAAAGTAAAAAATTTATTTCATCCACAAGTAGAATCTATGGAAGGTGCAGCATTTTTATATGCCTGTTTGTTAGAAGGAATTTCTTGTCTG
>DATCTM010000132.1:0-5573 GCA_036567945.1 Vicingaceae bacterium | reverse complement strand
AACAGATTTAATTATTACTGCTGTAGAAGAAAATAGCCAAATTATGGCATTAAGACATGTAACGTATAACTTATATGGTGTTCAATTTCACCCTGAATCTATTCTTACGCAACATGGTAAAGAAATCATTGCTAATTTTTTAAGGTAATTTTTTTTATAAGTCTGTATTAATAATAGTTCCAAGCGGATGTTTGAAACAGAGGATGTTTTATTTTTTCGTTATTGAATCTAATATTGATTTATTACATTCTTCGGAAATTACTTGTTTGTTAAATAAGTACTTATTAGTTTCATCCTCATTAAATACGATTTCAGGTTTCAAGATTTGGAATATTTCTAATGTTTCAAGATTAAAAAATACTTGGCAACCATACGGATTTTCAACTGTAAAAATATCCATATGTATGTAATGGGGTAAAAGTTCTGGGTCGTGATACCATGATGCTGAGAATGTAATATTATAATCCTTATAGTTCTTGAAAAATTCTTTTACACAATCTGGAATAATTATTTGTTTATCGTTTATTGTTAAAATGAAAGTTGAACTGTTAAATTCTGCGTTAGAATATTTTCAGGGAGTCCTATTAATTTTCCTTCTTTAGTTAGTTTAATTGGAGTGTCCTGATGTGCAAACGAAGCTAATTGCATTGTTAGTAATATGGTTGTAAGAATCAAGTTTTTCATTGTTTTTAATTTTACCTAACGTTAGGCTAAAATTAGTTTTGGATTGTAATGTTGGCTTTGTGTGACATTAATTTTAGTCATTTGTTATAGCCAGTTTTTCGCCAAACTCTAAACTTTGCCAGTCTACTGGTCCGTTGGTGATTAAATAAACAATAGCCTTTCTACAATACTCTGCTGCGGATTTTAAAAGTTTCAAATCATTAGATTTACTGAATTTTCCATTGTGAATTACTGTTGATGTTATGTCATACGCACTTTTAATTGTGTTGAAAATTTCATGTTTTTCTTCTGTGCTCTTACCTAAAAGTAGAGCAGCTCTCAATGAAACCCTATATCTCAATTGTTCTTTATTTCCGTCAGCTAAAAAGATCGATTCTATACAAACTCTTAAATCAATGGCTCTATTCTCTAGTAAGTTTCCCGATCCATAATCATTTAGCTTGTCCAGAGATATTAGAAGTCTATGTTGAAACTCTTCTGAAAGCTTATCAAAGGATTTTATAAACTCATCCGCTCTTCTAAATTCTATTTCTAAAATTGATGGGCCTAAAGGAGGCTTAAAGCTTGGTAATGTAGACCAACTTCTTGAATAAGTTACAATTGGAGTATCATCAGGAGCAACTGTAGTTTGTGCTATTGAGTGAATTCCATATTCTGCAGGTTTCGCAAGACTTAAAAGTAGTCTAGTTAATTTTATTTGGTTAAACGGAATATTTACTTTGGGCCATTTTTCCTTTTGCTCATCAACTTTCGATGGCATATGAAATATTGGATGATCAAATTTATAAGCTAGGATAGCCGTTACACGAGGATGCGGAGCAAATGAGCCACTGTATTTTTCATGAATCAATTGAGCTGCAAGAAAAGAATCACATATATTGTAAGGTTCCGCAAATCTTACACCATTGCAAAATTCCCATTCACTATCTGAAAGTGTTTGAGCAACTAATTCAATTTGTTCTGCTTCAAATGAATCAGATTTAATGTAGTCGTCAAGGATTTTAATAGCTTGTTTAGCAGATGATTTCTTTGTTTGTAGGTAAAGCCAAGTTAACAGTTGACCATAACTTACAATCATAGAACTTCCACCCAATAATTGTAAATGCTCGTTAAATATTTGATAGGTCTTTATTTTGGATATTAATTCAATACATTCCTCAATTAATTTGTTTTCAGATTGAGACTTTAGACCAAAATAAGGGTGTGATTCTGAAATTAAAAATACTTCATCAGAAAGAGATAGCTCTTCAAGTTTTTTGATAAGTTCTTTCTTCATGTATTAGAATTGGCTACAACAACCGAATAAACGTACCATTACGTTTATCCGCACTATATATTTACCCCAAATGTAGTAAATCTATTTTAATCACTCTATTTTTATATTGTTGGTATTGTAGGTCTTTTACAATCCTTTAATTCCATCCTGAATCTATACTAACCCAATATGGCAAGGAAATAATTGCTAATTTTTTAAATTAAATTACCTTTACAGTTCTAAAATTCTTATCAAAATGAAATATTTTACCCTATTTACTTTTTTAGTTTTAACGCTATCATCTTGCGACAGAATATTTCCTAACAATGGAAAGGATAAAAAAAAGAACAAAGAAAAAAAGGAAAAAATTTATGATGGTATCAGAAAAAACTATCTAAATGGCAAATTAGCATCTACTGTTACTTATAAAGATAGCGTTAAAAATGGTATCGCAATAAATTATTACCCTGATGGTAAAATAAACATGGAGTTTAATTATAAAGACAACATGAAAGATGGTCCTTTTAAGTGGTATTATGAAAATGGCGTTTTATATTTAGAAGGAAACTATGAAAAAAACGAAAAAGAAGGTATCTTTAAAATGTATCGAGACAATGGTCAACTAAAGTCAGAAATGCCTTGGCACAAAGGGCTTCCTTGTGTTGGATTAAAAGAATATTATGAGTCTGGTAAATTAAAACCTGTTCCCAAAATAATTGTTAAACATAAGAATACTGTTAAGCTTGATAATAAATATACGCTAGAATTTAGCCTATCAGACAATAGTAAACACGCAACTTTTTATGATGGATATTTAGGAGATAAAAATAGTTTTGCTAATCATTTTGTAGCGTTAGATGGTAAAAAAGGAAAAGCATCTTTAACCTACTTTGTTGTTCCTGGTAAATTTATGATGAAATCTTCTACAATTGTTGCCAAGTTAAAAACTAGAGATGATAATTATTATATCCTTACTAAAGAAATTAATGTTACAGCCGAAAACAGATAAACTTAATAATTCAACATATTAATTCTATTTTCTAACTCATAATTTCCTGGTAAATATTCTAATCCTTTTCTAAACAATTGTCTCGCTTTAGACTTACTCCCTAACCTAAAATAATAAGCTCCTGCCTCTGCATAAGCAATTGCTACTGCATTCTCATTCTTCTTAAAATCTTTATTGTCAAGCATCCATTCCAAATCAACTCTATTTTCTTCTCCTTTTACGCCTAAATTTCTTTTGAAATTAACAATCATCACAAAAGTTAATACTTCTGCTTTATAACTCAAAAAGAAATAAGTGTCCGATATTATTGGATTTTCTTTTTCAAAAAGGAGTAACTGTTTAAGTCTTTCATCCTCATTAGTAAATTTATCATCAACATAAAACAAAAAAGACTTTACATAAAACTCATCAAAATTATCTATAATAGAGTCATTTCTAAATTCTTTTGCTTTTTCTAAACTTAAATACGCTGCTTCAAAAGCTGATTCTTTTAAATAAAACTCTCCTTTAGCACTATGATATAAATAGTTAAGTCTATTAAAATAATCAGACTGATTCATACTATTAATCAGTTGATTTGAAAAATCATCAAAAAACACAGTATCTTTTTGATTTAGTAGTTTCTCTTCTGCTATTTTAGCATAACTATAGGTTAAAAAACTACTAATTTCTGGGTCTAATTCATGATACCTAAGTACACGAACAATATAATTAACTTGTGATAATTTAAAGTCTTTATGATTCTCAACAGCCTTAGAATATAGGGCTCCCAATACTTGAGAAGAATTAATACTAGGATAAAGAGCTACAGATTTTTCAATTTGTATAATAGCTTCTTCTAACTTATTTTCTTCTTTCAAATATAATCCATAGTTAAAATATTGTAGTGCTACTAACTGTCTGAGGTTAATTAACTGACTACTTGAAAAATATTCATTAAAAATTTGTTCATAAGAAATAAAGCTAAGATCATGTTCCTCTATGATTTTATATTTTACAAGATTTTTCACATAATCTTCTTTATTCTTTTGGCTAAATGCAAAAAAACCAGCAACCGGATCAGTTGTTTCTAGTAAAATATTATGGGTTTTAGGATAAGCAGTTAAATTAACATGATTAGGCAGCACATTAATATGATATGGTATTTTTAATTCTTTTAAAATTATACTATATATTGCTGTTGCAGAAACACAATTAAAATAACCTTTTGTAAAAACATCCTCAAAATAATTTTGTTGCTCATACTTTTTAAAAAATCCTTCATGAACATCTTTATAAATCCATTTTATCCATTTTTCTTCCTTCTTTTTTTTAGATTTATATTTCGCTACATATTGATTAATTTTATTTCTAGCTACTTCTACTTGTTTCTTGTCAAAATCTGGACTTGAAAAAAATAAAAGACTTAAATAATCATCCCCTTGGTTTTTATAGACTTTTTCAAAAGCATCTTTTTCCTCATCTGAATGAAAGGTTAATTCATTAAAATAAATAGTTGTATCCTTTAATAAATCAAAAGGTTTTTCTTGTGATAAACTTACTTTACTAAATAAGAATAAGAAAAATATAATCATGAAGTTTTTCATAGCACAAACATAATAAATTATTAAATTTAATGCCTGAAAAATATGAGCTGTAATTAAAAATGAGACTATTCAATTTACCTTAAATTAATTTTAGATTTTTACAACTCCAAAATCATCAATTCTTCACCAATTTTGTAGTATAAACTAACTTTTCAGATTGAAGTTGCAGTATGTAGATTCCACTCGGTAGTGCAGAAACATCTAACTTTTTATTATCCACCAACTGCATTAAGACATCTTTTCCTGTAAAATCTAGTATGATTGCCATCCATTTCTGATTGTCAGGTAAGTCTAAATTTATAAATGATGAAACAGGATTAGGGTAAATCTTGATATTGCCTTCTTCCAACTCATTCACGTTTGAAATAACTATTGTATAAGGAGCTGAAATTTCACTACAACCATCAGTATAAAACACTTCTACTTCATAATTTCCAGATGCTGTTGCTGTAATAGAAACCATATTGCTATTTGGAATTGGATTACCATCTAAATACCACTGATAATTTACTCCTGTTGTGGAAGATGTTAATACATTTCCATTGGCATTAATACTAGGAATAGGATTAGGCGTACAAACTTGGTTATGATTTATTCTTGGTGAGTTTTGCAACGAATCATTAAACTCAACAAAAGCATTGCAACCTCCTTTTAAGGTATAATCTAACCAAGGATTTACAAAATCGAAGGTAACAGCATGTTGATCGCCACGAGTAATAGAAATTCCTGATGAAGCAGTTCCTTCACCAAAATCGCAATTAAAATTAGGCTCAGCAAAATAACAATGAGCTCCGCCTATTATAGAAATAAATGTTTTACAAGCAGCAGCCAATGAATCATACATCGGTATATGATGATCTACAGGAGGAGTAACACCATCTTGAGCTCCCGATAAAACTAAACTAGGAACCGTAACTGTTTTTGCCGAATTAATAGAAGAAACCCCATTACTTGTAGATTCGGCTGGTGCTAAACCAATTAAGGTATTAAAATATGGTGTATTGGATTGTACTAACGAATCTGCTGCTAAAAATGCTGC
>DATCTM010000131.1:0-3286 GCA_036567945.1 Vicingaceae bacterium | reverse complement strand
TGTTGGAGTAACACCAGCTATGCCTTCGGGATGTTCATTAAATATAATGATGAAAGCCATGCCCGACAGAGCTTTTGATGTAGGTATTGCAGAACAACATGCAGTTACTTTTTCTGCAGGAATGGCTAGTCAGGGATTGGTGCCATTTTGCAACATTTACTCCTCATTTATGCAGCGAGCTTACGACCAAGTGATACACGATGTAGCGTTACAAAACTTACATGTTGTATTTTGTTTGGATAGAGGTGGAGTAGTGGGAGCTGATGGTGCAACTCATCATGGAGCTTACGATTTGGCGTACTTTAGATGTATTCCTAACATGATAGTGGCTTCACCAATTAATGAAGAAGACCTGAGAAATTTAATGTTTACCGCACAAGCAGATAATAACGGTCCTTTTTCTATTCGTTACCCAAGAGGAAACGGTTCTATGGTAAATTGGAAAACACCTTTTAAGAAAATTAAAATAGGAACAGGTCAGCGTCTGAAAAATGGTGAAGACATTGCTATTTTATCTATTGGACCAATTGGGTTGGAAGCCAAAAAAGCCATTGAAAAATTAGAAGAAACAGCCAATATTAGCATCGCACATTATGATATGCGTTTTGTAAAACCCATTGATGAAATTTTATTGCACGAAGTATTCACTAAATTTAACAAAGTAATTACCTTAGAAGATGGTTGTATAATGGGTGGTTTAGGTAGTGCGGTTTTAGAATTTATGGCTGACAATAATTACCAAGCACAAATAAAAAGATTAGGCATACCCGATAAGTTTGTTGACCATGGTACACAAGAAGAACTTTATGCCGAGTGTTTTTATGATGCCAATGCGGTAATCACAACAGTAAAATCCTTGATGGAAACAGCTGAAAATAAGGCGTTAGCTTAAATAATTAATAGATTATTTATTTACATTGATGAAAAGCTTAATTCTTTTCCTTATACTTTTTATATCTCTACAAGTGGATGCTCAGGATTCTACTTTTACTAAATTGTGGGATAATGGAAAGCTTAAAGAGGAAGGAAATTATGTAAATGAAAGCAAAGATGGAATTTGGAAAAGTTGGAATCAAAAAGGAGAATTAACAGAACTAAATCATTATTCAGCAGGTGCTTTAAAAAGTAAGGTAACATTCGAATATTACTCGCACATACCAAATTTATTGTATAAGCAAAATAAGTACGATTCCTTAAATCATTTAGTTGAAGAAAGAAACTATATTTATAAAGATAATGATGTTTATGATGTCGTTTTTTATAATAATGAAATCAAAACTTCTGAGGGGAAGATGATTAAAGGCAAAAAAGATGGTAAGTGGACTTATTACAATCAAGATGGAAGCATTAGAGAAGTAAAGAAATACATAGAAGGAGTTGATACCGAAGAAATACGAGAAAGTAATAAGATAAATAAGGATTATACGCCTGTTGAGCCATCAAAAGAAAATGCAATTATAAAAATTTATAGACCCAAAGCAAATGCAGGAGCTAATATGTATTACGAATTACATATTAATGACAGCAATGTAGTTGATGTAATTAACGGACTTGTTTATGAGTATGAGATAACCCAAGAGGGTATTTATGAATTAACAATAAATAGTGTTTCTGATAAAGTAGCGAAAAGTTCATTTAAAATTAAGCTAGATGTTAAGTTAGGAAGAACTTATTTTTTAAAGTGTGACTTACTAACAGGTGGGGAATATAGTATCCCACGCATGAAAATAGTTAATCCAACAAAGGGTTTGAGTGAGTTTAACCGACTTAAAGAAATTTAATTTATGAAGTTTAGTAAAATTATCATATTAATAAGTATTGTATCTTGTTTGTCGGAAGTATTTTCACAATCTAATGCTATAAAATTAGACTTTTTAGGTATTGGAGGACCAATGTTCAGACCTAGTTTTGAAAGGACTTTTGGAAAAAATTTCTCAGCTTTAATCACTTATGAAATTGGAAAGTATGAAACAGGAGAAGTTAAATATACATCTAATGACGTTACAAAAACAGAAGAGGTTTATAATGTCAAAGGTTGGGGAGTTATGCCAGAATTAAGGTTTTATATACCTAATAAAAGAAGAACTGCTCCCACAGGATTTTTTATGGGTATACATTATAGGTACAGACAAATAACTGAAAACTTTACAGACTCAAGAAGTATAGGTGAAAAATTAATACTATCAGACACAACCATATCTAACGATGCAATAATGCATGATTATGGGTTTAATTTTGGATATAAATTAGTTTTTGGAGGTAGAATAGGACTAGACCTGCTGGCGGGTTATGGATATTCTTTCGGAAAATGGAAAACGGAAACTGATAGAAATAAAATTGATAGTTTTTTTGCCAAACAAATGGATGGATTTGAAAATAGATTAAGATTAGAAATTTCGTTAGCATATTTTTTTCCTAAAATCAAAATAATACCAAGAGAAATAAAAGTGATTGATGGCCCTTATTTGGAACATTGATTTAACATAGAATTTATTATCTTTGTTTCGATTCTATTTTACTAATTAGATAATTTTTCTTCATGCAATACCAATGGCAAATAAAACCTACTTCCAACGCTAAAGCAATAGAAAAACTTTCTGAACAATTAAATAACTTAGATCCAACACTTACTAACATTCTACTTCAAAGAGGGATAGATACCTTTGAGAAAGCTAAAGATTTTTTTCGCCCTGATTTGAATAATATTCATGATGCTTTTTTAATGAAAGACATGGATAAAGCGGTGGATAGATTAATAAAGGCCATTGACAATAATGAAAAAATTCTGATTTATGGAGATTATGATGTAGATGGAACAACATCAGTAGCGTTAGTGTATGCCTACTTGAAAAATTATTACGATAATTTAGCTTATTACATTCCAGATAGGTACGCAGAAGGCTACGGCATTTCTTATCAAGGAATTGATTTTGCTAAAGAGAATGACTTTAAACTCATCATTGCATTAGACTGTGGTATAAAAGCCATTGAAAAAATAGCTTACGCCAAAGAGAAAGGAGTGGATTTTATTATTTGCGACCATCACCGTCCGGGAGATGAAATTCCTGATGCTGTAGCTGTGTTAGACCCAAAAAGAAAAGATTGTAATTATCCGTATAAAGAATTATCGGGTTGCGGAGTAGGTTTTAAATTAATGCAAGCGTGGACGCAAAAGAATAATTATGATGAAGAATTGTTGTTCTCGTATTTGGATTTATTAGCCATTAGTATTTGTGCAGATATTGTCCCGATAACAGAGGAAAATAGAATTTTTGTTTACTATGGA
>DATCTM010000130.1:0-6202 GCA_036567945.1 Vicingaceae bacterium | reverse complement strand
CAAGACCAAAGTATAACTTCTGGAGGATGGACTACTCAATTGGTTACAGGAACATACAATTGGACAACAAGTGATGCCGGATCAACAGGTAATTTCTATGGAATGATGTCTAACTGGACAGGTAGTGGAAATGTAGCCTCTGAAGCATGGTTAATTTCACCTGCTATTGATTTAAGTGCCTCTACCAATGCTACTTTTGACTTTAGAAATGCTTCTAATTTTTCAGGACCAAATATGGAAGTGCTTGTTTCAACAGATTATGATGGAGTTAGTGCGCCATCAACTGCAACATGGACGCAATTAGGAGCCAATCTTTCTACGGGTGGTTTTGCTTGGGTAAGTGGTGGTCCCTTAAGTTTAAATTCTTACTTAACCAATGGTGTATATTTAGCTTTTAAATATACAGGAACAGCATCAAGTGGTAAAACTTGGGAGGTTGATGATATTGTAGTAACATGGTAACTTTTTAAATAGATAAATTTTATTAACCCCTTAAAATTAATAGTTATGAAAAAAATCTTTACAATTTTAACAGCTGTTTGTATCGGAGCAGTTAGTTTCGGACAAACCGTTTTTCAAAGTGACCTAAGCTCTTGGGCTAATGGAGATCCAACAGACTGGATGGGAAACACAACAAGCATAACTTCAGCTAATGTAGTTGAAAAGACAGGCTTAGCTACTTATGGAACCAGTATGGCTTCTTTAATTAATGCTACAACAACACATAAAAGGTTTACTACTCAACCTGTAACTGTTGTTCCAGGAGAATCATATCTCGTAGAGATGTGGGTAGTAGCTCAAAACTCAGGAGAGTTAAGAACAAATTACTATGATGTAACTAATAGCGCTTATGGAACATACAATCCTTATATTGATGTTGCTGCTGCTTCAGCTGGTAACTTAGTGATGATTTCTCAAATAGTAACAGTTCCTGCTAGTTGTACAAGTGCTGAATTTATTCTATCACTTAGAAATACGGACGCTACAACTGCTCCAGCACCTTTTGAGATAGGAATTTTAGTTGATTCAGTTGCTATTACTGCAACAACTCCTCCAACACCAACCATTAAAAAAATCTATGATATTCAGTTTACAACTAATGTAAATGGAGATTCTCCTGAAGTGGGTAATGTGGTTACTACTAAGGGTGTAATTACAGGAATTGTCAAAAATGGACCAGATAGACATGCTTTCTTTATTCAAGATAGTGCTGCTGCTTGGAATGGAATATATGTGTACGAAAGAAATGATTCTACTTTAGTGATTGGAGATAGTGTTGAAGTTACCGGTACTGTTGCCGAATACAATGGTTTAACAGAGCTTTCTTTTGTATCAAATATCACTGTTTTAAACTCTGGAAACACCTTACCAACTCCTGTTGTAACTACTACAGGAAATGCCAATATGGAACAATGGGAAGGTGTTGTAATTCAGACGTTAAATGCCGAATGTACTAGTAATACTGTAGGTTTTGGAATGTGGGAAATTAATGACGGTTCGGGAACACTTTTAGCTGATGATGATATTTATTTTTACCATTTAACTGCTGTAGTTGGTTCTCACTATGATGTAACCGGTATAGGGCATTATTCTTTCGGTGATTATAAAATCTTACCTAGAGATGCTAATGACATTAGTTTAGTAGTTGGTATAGATGAATTAAACGCAAGTAATGTTGCTGTTTATCCAAATCCTGCTAACAATCAAATTACTTTTCAATTAGAAAATAATGGTTTTGAAGTAATTGTAGCGGATATTACTGGTAAAATGGTTGCTACTGCTAATACAGTAGCTGATAAGCTTACTTTATCTTTAGATAATTTAAACAACGGAATTTATTTCTACACTATTAAAAATAAAGATGTGGTTATTGCTACTAACAAATTTGTAGTGGTTAAATAACCAACTCAATTTACATTAAACAAAAAAGCCGATGAAATTAATTTCATCGGCTTTTTTGTTATTCAACAAATCGCTCAATAAAAATCTTTTATTAAGTATCGTAATTCGTTAATCATTAACGCGGTGGCACCCCAAACAATTTGTTTATTTATCACAAAACAAGGCACTTTTAGCTGTGCTCCACCGGAAAGTTTTACCATTTGTTGCTGAAAGGTGTTGGGATGAATAAGGGTTTGGATTTCAACTTCTACTACATCATAAACTTCACTAATTTGTAAGGTAAAAGTGGGAGAATAATCTATAAAACCGATAACAGGTGCAACCAAAAAATTGCTTACAGGAATAAATACATCGGTAAGTTTGCCAATAACTTCTACATGTTCTTTAACAATGCCTATTTCTTCATTAGCTTCACGCAAAGCTGTTTCAATTAAATTTGCATCATGCTCTTCTTTTTTACCACCCGGAAAAGCAATTTGCCCGCTATGATTACTATTGTTTATAGCTCTTTTAATCAAGACGGTATGTAGGATATTATTTTTTTCGTAAAATAAAATTAAAACACCGCTTTGGCGTGCTTGTTTTTTGGTTAATTCATCAACATCTGCTTTTCTGTATGGAGCTGCTTCTAAATGCGTTTTTATTCCTGGTAGCGGATATTTAAACTGTTCGCTGATATATGTTTTAAAAAGCTCTATCATTCTTTCATCAATGTAGATTTCAATAAATATTGAACTTCATTTTTTGTGCTTAATTTAATAAGCTTCTTATCATTTGTCAATTCAATTTTATCATATAAAAATGGTAATATCTCTGTGTTTTCAATTGATATAAGTCCTTTTTTACCATTTTTTTCAGCGATAAACAGCTGAGGTAAAAATCGTTCTATTAACTCATATTCTGCAGGAATTACATAGCTGCCTTTAGTGTTGATAATGCCAAATTTATTTTCAAAGTTAACGATGGCAATTTCATCAACAAATTCTCCGGCAATGATAAAGCTGTATGGAATTTTAAGTTTGGTATTAAAATCACAATACCCCCATTTGCCGTGTCTTTTTATAGCAATTAAATTCTTTGATATTGCCCCAATATCTTCAAACAAAGCGGGAACAACTTTTTTTCCTGTGGTATCTATTAAGCCTATTTTTCCTTCCGTCATTTGTCTGGCATAGCCTTTATCATTAAACAACCCCCAATTCAAAACACCATCTTGATATGGAATAGTGGGTTCAATAATTATCGTTCCATTAGTATTTACATAACCGTAAAGATTATCTTTTACTACAATCGCTAAACCATTTTCTAGTTCAGTAATATGCATATAAATTGGAGGTAAAACACTATCTCCTTTACTATTAATAACACCATAAAATTGTGCTGATTTAACACGAATAAACTCATTTTCCAGATTATCTATCCAATCGTAAATAGGTTTTACTACATAGTATAAATTAGTATCGATAATGCCATATTTGTTATCTTTAAAAACGTAGGCAATACCATTGTTAAAATATCCTACTGACTCGTATTCTAACCCAATTACAAGGTTGCCACTTGTATTTATAAACCCGTATTTTTCGTTTAGTGCAACAGCAATAAATTTGTTTTTGGTGCTTCCAATTTCATCATACATTAATGGAACTATTTCCTCTCCCAAGCGATTAATTATTCCATATTTATCGTTTATTCCAACAACAGCCAATCCGTTTGCAAAATCTTCAGCCTCATCATATTTAAAAGGAACAACAAGTTGATTGGTTTTATCTATAAAACCTATTTTTCCGTTTAAACCTACTAATACAAGTCCTTCTTTAAAGTCGTTTGCAAAATCGTAAGTTGGAGGAATTACTTTTTGCAAATATTCATTTATAAATCCCCATTTGCCGTTTTTCATAAAAGGGTAGAAAGTAGTTTTTGCCAACTGAAAATCTTTTACCAATTCATCTTTAAAAGGGTATTCAGGATATGTTCTTAAAAATGCTTTAATATTATCAGTAGTATAATTGATGATAGATAAATTATAAATATTTCTCCAAGCACTTGCTGTATAAGGGTTGTTTGGGTTGTTTTTTATAAAGTTATAGTAAGAGTTTATTTTTTTATCAGCGGTAGAAAGTTCGTAAATGGTTCTTTCGGCTTGTGGCACAAATGGATTGTTAGGATGGTACTGAATAAATTTTAGGTTGTTTTCTATAGTATTGGGTTGCGTAAATTCTTTATAGATTAAAGTATCTAAAATATTTTTTGCAATTTCTATTTCATTAGCATTAGGATAAGTATCGATAAAATGTTGAATTGCTTCAGCATTTTCTTGTTTTTTAGCCAAGTTAAAAGCAATTTCATTTCTTAATAATATAGCAGAATCAACTTGTTTTGCTCCAATATTGCAATCTATAAATTTATTATAAGCAGCAATAGAATGTTCATTTTTAGCTATTTCAAAACATTTGTTATCAATTAATAAATGTTGGGTATAAATGTTTGATGAATCAATTCCAAAAGATTTAAACTTTTCTTTTTTCTTTGGATCTAATTTTGGGTAGTAAAAAGTAGCTTCTTGGATATAATATAAAGCTGAATCTATATTATGGAAAGGATTATTGTTTCTGTAATAAATTATACTAAGTCCATAAGAAGCCGGAACAGGATTTTTCTTCAATGATTTTTCAAAGTATTTTTTGGCTTTAAAGTAGTCGTGAATTTCTAAAGCTGCATAACTTTTAGTTAATTTACTGCTAAATAAACCTTGAGAAAACCCACTTGTAGCAAGGGTTAAGACAAAAATTAATACAAGTGTATTTTTAGAAAGTAAAAACATTTTTTGAAAAGCTAACGTATTAACAACTTGTTGAACGTTTTTTATGACAAAAAAATTCTCATATATATTAATTTTAGTTTTTAGCATTTCTTTGTTTAGCTGTAAAGAAGTAATGGTTAATGAGCCTAATCTTCCTCGTCCGGTAAAAAAGGATTTAAAAGAGATTAGAGCTGACGGTAAAATTAAGGCTTTAATTAATTATAGTGCAACAAGTTATTTTATTTATCGAGGACAGCCCATGGGTTTTGAGTACGAATTGTTGAATCAATATGCTAAAAGTCAAGGAGTAACCTTAGAAGTTATTCCCATAAAAAATATGGATAGTATATTTATTCATTTAAATCATGGTGTAGGAGATGTAGTGGCAGCGAACTTAACGGTTACTTTAGATAGAAAAAAACAAGTCGATTTTTCATCCCCCATTTTATTTACTAAACAAGTGCTGGTTCAACGTAAGCCGGAAAATTGGAAAAAAATTTCTAAGAAATCACTTAAAGATTCATTGGTAAATTCTCCATTAGAGTTAGGTGGTAAAACGGTTTTTGTTAGAAGAGAATCATCTTTTTATGAGCGTTTGAATAGCTTATCAAAAGAAATTGGTGAGAAAATTAAAATTCAGGTAGTACCCGGAGAAATTTCTATGGAACAGTTGATTGAACAAGTAGCTCAGGGAACGATAGATTATACTGTTGCTGATAAAAATATTGCTTTGGTAAATGAGTGGCAATATCCTAATATTGATGCAAGTGTTGAGGTAAGCAACGAACAGCAAATAGCGTTTGCCCTTAGAAAAAACAGTGATAGTTTAACAGTTTCTATTAACAATTGGTTGAAAGCATATCAAAAAACGGTAGCTTTTAAGTTGTTGTATAAAAAGTATTATGATAACCGTTCGCAGCATGCTAAACGAATTAATGATGAGTCGTTTACCTTGAGCAGCGGGCAACTTACTCCGTATGATGAAACCTTAAAAAAATATGCACCACAAATACCTTGGGATTGGGAGTTGGTGGCAGCTTTAATTTATCAAGAATCGAGGTTTAATAATAATGTATTAGGTTGGGGAAATTCTTTTGGGGTGATGCAATTTATGCCGATAACAGGAGCCAAATATGGCGTTGATTCTACTTCATCAGCTCATGAAAACATTAAAGCGGGTGTAAAATACATTCGTTATTTAAGTAAAATGTGGGAAGATAAAATTGCAGACTCTACCGAAAGGGTAAAGTATGTTTTGGCGAGTTATAATGTTGGTCCCGGACATGTTTTTGATGCGTATCGATTAGCACAGAAATACAATAAAAATCCTCAGCTCTGGAAAGAGGTTAGTTATTTCCTTAAAAATAAATCTAAGCCAAAATATTATAAAGATGAGGTGGTAAAACACGGTTACTGCAAAGGACATATTACCTACAAATATGTAAAAGAGATTATGGAACGTTACCAACATTACAAAACAGCTATAGATACACACCAAGA
>DATCTM010000129.1:0-2779 GCA_036567945.1 Vicingaceae bacterium | reverse complement strand
TCCTGAAAGATTAAAAGCTTTTGCCATAGAAAACCAAATGGACAGTGAACAATGGGTTTTCCTACAAGGATCAGATGAAAACACCAGAGAATTTGCCAATATATTAGCGGTAAAATACAAAGAAATATCTCCTATAGATTTTTCTCACTCCAATATTATTAGTGTTTTCAATCAACAAGGAGTGTTAGTTCACCAACAGGAAGGCTTAGGGGTTGACAATAAAGCCACCGTTAATAAAATTATTGAGTTGGTAGCCCCCTAAATCCACCGAAGAGGGACTTACCAACCCACAAAGCCAATCACAACCAAAAACGTCATTCCCGAAATTTTCAAGGAACGTAGAAAATTGTTGGGAATCTCTTTTAGTTTAAGGTAGTGAAATATCAACCAACAAAACTCAAAAAAACCATCTTAACGATTTAGTATAAATAGTATCTTTACAAAAAAAGTAAAGCTATGAAACCAACACCCGAACATAATGAACGCATCGCAAAAATGACTTTTGCATCGGTATATCCACACTATGTTACCAAAGTAGAAAAAAAAGGCAGAACAAAACAAGAATTGCACCAAGTGATAACATGGCTAACCGGTTTTAATGACAAAAAACTACAAGAACTCATTGATAATAAAGTAACTTTTGAAGCCTTCTTTCAACAAGCTTCTATAGACCCAAATGCTCACCTTATTACAGGAGTAATTTGCGGATACCGCATAGAAGAAATTGAAAACCCGCTAACACAACAAGTAAGGTATTTAGACAAGTTAGTGGATGAATTGGCTAAAGGCCGTAAGATGGAAAAAATTCTACGAAATTCATAATATCTTCCTTCACAAATATCATAACTAAAACAAAACCAACCATAAAAAGTCCATTTGCTGGATTTACAAACTATTTTTTATATATTTGGGGAAATAAGTCTGATAAAAGTCAGACCTATGTATAAGTTGGCATTTATCTAAAAGACACATACGAATAAAGAAATAATGGAATTATTCTCACAGATAGCAATACCTATACTTCTTCTAATTTTAGGTGGAATCGGTTGGCTTTATAAACACGAAAAGGAGCGGAGGCTTCAAATTGAAAAACAACTGTCCGACAGGAAGTATGATGTTTATATTAAGTTGTTAACTATATTTTTTGATATTCTTAAACAAATTAAAAAAGGACAATCAACAAATGCTTCAAAACTGATTGACAAAATGCTTGACATCAAAAAGGAACTTATCATATTCGGAAATGACAAAGTGTTATTCGCATTTTTCAGGTGGGAAAAAGAATCTCAAACAAAAAGTAATTTAAAAGCACTTGCCGAGTTGATAATCGAAGTAAGAAAAGATATGGGCAATCCTAAAACTTCTATAACTACTCAGGACTTTTTAAAGTCATTGGTTTCAACCGAAACAGATTATTTAGAGCTTCAAGAGCAAGGATATGAACTTAACTAACAAATGTTAATTAAGAACCTATGAAAAAAACATTCATAATCGTACTATCATCCTTAATCGGATTATTAGCATTTGGACAAAAAAATGATTTTGTCCAAATTGATTACGAAGTAAACTCTATAGAGTTAGATTCCTCCCTAGTGCAAATTGAATTTGACTGGGTTGAACTTACTGGAATTACTACGGATGGTGGTGGAATTTTAACAGTCTGGCAGAATGATAAACAAATTTGTAAAATAGTTGAGGAAATCGGACTTTCATATGGACGAATTAAAACAACCATTTATTTGAAAGACGAAATTCCTATTAAAATAATCGAAACTGAAGAAAACTTTGGACTCGAAAACGGAGAATTAAATTACGGAGAACTGAAAGAAGTTTTTAGAGTAATTATTTATGTTCTTGACTGGGAAAATGACGATAGCAAAACCGAATGGACTGGTAAAAGAATTATGAGCGAAGGCACTTGTTCTACTTTTGAATATGAACCAATAATTGAACAAGCAAAAAAAGCAATAGCTAATAAAAAATAAAAAAACATCCCACCGCTACCGCCAACGTCCCGCAGGTGGTTAAGTTAAAAACTACAACGGCAACTCAAATTTAGTTTCCCAAACTTGTTGGTCGCCCACATTTTCTAGTTTCACTTTTAAAAATTTAGTATCTCCTTCTTTTGTTAATGTTCTGTCTATAATTTTACTTAGCTGAACATCTTCCTCATTATTTCTAATCTCATCATCAACCCTTGGTAAAAAAGGGTACTGAATGGTAATTTTTTCATCTTCTGTATGTACCAAGCCCATAGCTGTCTCAAAAATTATTTCTTCAAACTTTTCTGCTATCATCTCATCATTTACTTCTTCTTTAGCTTTAGGATTGAGGTTACTTACCCACTTAAAAAATGCATCTACCGCATTTTCTTTTAAAATAGGTCGAATGTATTCCGGAAATGGCGAGCGAATGTGTTCATTATCAGAAAACCAAAAATTAAAAGTTTGTTCAACTAATTCACTACTTTCAACGGTATTAGGTTCTAATGCTTTCATATGTCTTTATTTATTGTTTTTTATCGGTCATATGGAACTCCCTTAATAATCATTCTCCAGTGTGAGAATTTTTTTTACTCATGGTCGTTTCATAATGTTTATACTTTAAATTTTATTCAAAAGTACCTTAAACACTTTACTCCTGAAATGATATAAATCATATAGAAAAATATAACAAACAAATATTCACCTTGATTAATAGCCATTTATATGATTATAATCATACAGAATACTGATTTATCTCATTTTAACCCTACCCTATCCTATCTAACTTAGCACCA
>DATCTM010000128.1:0-4281 GCA_036567945.1 Vicingaceae bacterium | reverse complement strand
CCTTTTTTCTTGGTTTTATGACTTCGTCCATGAAACATGGAGGATTGATCTATTTTTTTATTACATGAAAATAAAAAAATAGTAAGCAGTATAAGTAGGGTAGTTTTGTTTAATTGCTTCATAAATTTACTTTTCGTACTCCGCTAATAACGTATAAATGTCCTTAATTAGTCTATCCACATCTTTTTTCGATGTGCCGTCATAAAATCCTCTCAATCTTTTTTCTTTATCTACCAACACAAAATTTTCGGTGTGGATAAAATCATCAACACCGCCATCTCCTTCGGTTACTGCTGCAAAGTAAGTTTTTCGGGCAAGGTCATAAATATGTTTTTTATCACCTGTTACCAGTTTCCATTTTTCAGATGAAATATTAAATTTATTAGCATATTCTTTTAATACAGGTACAGAATCTTCTTCGGGCATTACGGTATGCGATAAGAGTAAAATGTCGCTATTTTCATTAAACTCTTTGTAAACCCGTAACATTTGGTCTGTCATTTTCGGACAAATAGTAGGGCAAGTAACAAAAAAGAAATCTGTAACATAAATTTTTCCTTCAAAATCTGTTAGAGTAACTGTTTTCCCATCTTGGTCGATTAAACTAAACTCACCAACTTTATGGTTCTTAGAAGTTCCTTGTAAAGATTCATCGACTAATTTGGGGTTGATATCGGCAGGATTGTAAATTTTTAAAGGCTTTGGTTTGCTTATCATAAAATAGGCGATGGTAATACCAATAATAATTACGATAAGAGAAGGAATAAGTCTTTTCATTTTTTATTTATTTCTCTGCAAAAGTAGCGGTAAAAAGGATATAAAACAACCGAGTATTTTATTCTGTAGCTTTTTTATCTTCGGTAATTTCTAACTCTTTGTTAAGAACTTGCTTTAATAAATCACTATCTAATTTTTTGGCAATAATGGTTTTGTCTTTATCTAATAAATAAATTTGAGGAGTAGTAAATACATCATAAGTAGTGGTATAGTTTAAACTTTTTAAGTCAGTATATCCTTTAGCAATATACTCTGTTGCTTTTTGTTTGTCTTCATAAACTTCTTTAGGAACTGCAACATTTAAAAAGTCCATATTATTTTCTCTAATAAATTTTTTCCAAGCCTCATTATGGTCGGAACTTACCGCATATACAGCCACACTCTTATCTTTTATTGTTTGGTAGTACTCAGCTATTTTTGGTAATTCTTTTTTGCAATGCCCACACTCCGGATCCCAAAAAATAAGAATGGTATAATCTTTATCAATTTTATGCATGTTAACCCAATTTTGTTTGGCAGTATCAAGAAGCATAAGATTAATGGCTGTTTTACCTATTAGTACAGGAACTAACTTTCTGGCTTTGTCTTGTACTTTTTCTATTAGCTTTTCATCTGCCCAAAAAGCTTGTTCTTTAGTATAGTAATTTAAGGCTATATGAGCAAAAACAGCATCCATACCCATTATTTTAGATTTTTCGTAATGGTTGATTAAATAATGAATGGTGTATTTAAAAATTTCTTTGTTCGCTCTAGCTTTTTCAACTACCCAATCAATATCAGCATTAATAGAGTCAGGATTAGGGTAAGCAAGTTTGGTAAAGTATTTTTCAATTTTATTGTGGTATAGTGGACTTCTAATTAAACGTTCGTCACTAAAATCGATATCATCAAAAAAATGTTTTTTGTAATATTGATAACGTGTGTATTGAAGTATAGAGTCATTTTGTATGGTGTCGAAAGCAGTAGTTTCAGGTTCTTTCATCGCTTTAAACAAAGCAGCAACAAAAGTATTAGGATGTTTTTCAATTATAGATAATCGGTAGTCTTGAACTTCTTTTTCAATGTCAGCTAATTGTTTTTCTATTTCTTTTTTTTCTTCGGCAGAAGTAGTTTCTTGTTTGTATTTTTCACGAAGTTTGGTAGCATTTCCTTGTATTTCACCAACATGTAGCAGGTGTTCTAAAAACAATTTATTTTCTTCCGATTTTTTCACCACCATATTTTTAATCGGGTTTAACGTATCTGTTTCAATTTCAATAACAGGTTCATCTACTAAAATTTCAAACAAGATTCTACCATTATAAAAAATGCCATAAATACCACTTTCTATAGTTTTGGTACCTGTAAAATGAGCAATGCTTTTTTCATTAACTTTTGCAGTATCTTTATAATAACGCTGATTACCATAGTAGTTAATTAGAAATAAATCGGTGTTTTTTAAACCGTCAATTTTTAATTTGATAGAATATGTATTGTTTTGAGCAAAAAGAGAAGTCGAAAGACTTAATAGAAGTAGTAGAATAGGAAATAATTTCTTCATAATTTTGTATTGTTTTTAAACATGTTCAAATTTAGGATTTAATTCGAGCATCAAAAAAAGATTAAAAAAAATTAACATATCATTAAATTGCCAAAATATTTACTTTACATATCAATTATAGTGCCTTCTGTGTTGGTATGTTTAGGCGTTGTTATTTATCTGTATCAAGAGTATTTGATATTTTATCCTGAAAAGCTTTCCGAAAAACATATTTTTAAATTCAATCAACCCTTTGAAGAATTTACCATTCAAACTTCTGATAAAGAAAATATAAATGTATTGATGTTTAAAGCAGAAAATGCTAAAGGGTTGGTTTATTATCATCATGGAAATGCGGGTAGTTTGGAGCATTGGGGATTAAAAGCAATTGATTTTACCAGTAGAGGTTATGATGTTTTAATGTATGATTACAGAGGGTTCGGAAAAAGTACGGGGAAGATTAAAAATGAAAAAATGCTTTACAAAGATGCTGTTTTAATCTACAATGAAATTGAAAAAAGATATACGTTTAATAAAATTATTTTTTACGGAATATCTTTAGGATCTGGTATAGCAGCTAAGTTGGCTCATGAAATTACTCCCAATAAATTAATATTAGAAACACCGTATTATAATTTTTATGATGTTTCTAAATTTCATTATCCATATTTACCTAACTCCATTTTATTACACTATCAATTTAAGACCAATAAATGGTTGCCGGAGATAAAAGTGCCTATACATTTAATACACGGAACAGAAGATGAAACCGTTCCTTACAACATGAGTGTAAGACTTAAAAAAATAGGAGACAACATTGATTTATGTACTATAGAATATGGTTCTCATAACAATTTAAATACTTTTGAAGAATATCAAAAATATTTGGATAAGGTACTCAATTAAAGGGTTTATCCTAAATCAATTCTAATAAATTATTTATTTAATCGAAATTATTTATACATTTGTCGGAGGATAAGTAAATTTACTTATTAGAAGTACAAATTAATTTACAAAGCATAAAAGTTAAAACAGATTAACACATGAAAAGAAATTTAAAATACGCAATAGCTATTGCTGCAGCGTTTCCAATGTTAATGTACACATCTTGTACCGAAGATAAACCGATGGAAGAAGAAGTTGAAGTGGAAATTGTTACTGACGAAACACCACAAAATGAAAAATTTTATCAAATTCCGGCTCCGGATGAAATGTTTGGATTTATAAGAGAATCGGGGTTAACTTATAATAAAGCACTTATTAACTCTCCACAAAAACAAACAAGCTATACCACACCATTAGAACAAACTATGATTTTTGGTGTGTACTCAGCCGATTTAGCTTATACAGCAGCTTATGAAGAGTTTAATGAATCTATTAAATATTTTGCAATTATTCAAAAAATGGCAGAGAACATTGGTATTTCAGGTGCATTTAATGAAGAGTTGATGAATAATATTAAAAATAACTTAGACAAACCTGAACAATTATTAGAAAATTCTAATGATTCTTATTTTTCTGTTGTAGATTATTTAGAACAAAATGAGCAAGGAGATAAATTAGGAATTATTGCAGCATCAGGATGGTTAGAAACAGTTTATATAGTTGCTAACTCTATTGACTACAATAAAAATGAAGCAGCTTTACAACGATTAGCAGACCAAAAGCTTACACTTGATAATTTATTGATGTATTTAGATAAATACAATGAAAGTACAGATGTTAAAGAAATGACTGCAATGCTAAAAGAATTAGAAGTAGTGTTTGAACCTGTAGCAGAAAAAGATCCTAATTCATCAGGAATTACATTAAAGAAAAAAGGTGAAGGAAAAATGGTGTTAGGAGGAGGAAGCTCATTAAAAATTTCAAAAGAACAATTTGAAGCCATTAAATCTAAAGTAACTGAATTAAGAACTAAGATTGTTAAATAACTATATCAATTAATAGATAATTCACAATAATAAAATTTAAAAGCTCGACAATGA
>DATCTM010000127.1:0-26497 GCA_036567945.1 Vicingaceae bacterium | reverse complement strand
GGAGGTTATCTTTGAATCTTACAACCCTTTTGATGGATGGAATGGCTCCTACAAAGGAAAAATCGTCCAAAATGGTACCTATGTATGGAAACTTAACTACAAAGATACTAATGGTAAAAAATTCCAAAGTATTGGTAAGGTTAACATTATAAAATAAATCCAAAAAATCCCCTTAACAATATTTCATAATAAAGGAGCGTTATTCTTTCCAACAAGTCTAACCAAACTCCTTTATTATGAAAGCATTAAAAAAAATGTGCCTAAATGGCACAGCAGTATTTCTATGTCTAATTTTAAGCTCCTATCATCCACAAAAAAATTATTTCATTAGTAGTAATGCTATTTCTATAGAAAGTGCATTAAAGCATGATTTAATTTCCTATGAAATAGTAAACAATGGCTCTCACAAAGGAGAATGTGTTACAATAAATTTACAAAACAAAACTTCTCGAGCATTAAATGTAACGATTGAACCTGGTAGAAATCTCGTATCTGTAGACACTAATAAACAGGATATTTTAATTGTTAAAAAAGCTCTTTTTGTCTTAGCTCCCATGGAAAGTAGTACTAAAAACTTATTTGGGTTTTGTTCTCAGGCTCATAAAAGTTCCCCCAGTAAAGGAGAAAAATACCTTGTTGGTGAAATGAAAGATGCCAATATCATAAAACTAGCCGAACATTTAAACAAAAACAAATACCCTATTTCAGCTATGCAATATGCTGTATGGATATTAACTAATAACAGACCTGTTGCATCTATTTTTCATGAAAATAGAGATTCTATTGTTGGCTTACAGGAATTTCTTTCATATAGAGAAAACAAAATTATTCCTTGGTATTCCATTGAATATATGCCAAACGATAGTAATGGAATGGTTTCTAACAAAGCAAAAACCATTTATGGAACGCTTAAGGCTGATTTAGAAAAAGGTCGTGTAATAAAAATAGTAGTTTATGATTTATATAATATTTCTCAGATTAGAAAAGATATTAAAGTCCCTGAGAAGACAAAAGAGCAACCTATAATTGTAGATGTGAGTGAACTTCCAAAAGGACGTTACAGAATGCTTTTTACTTCCTTAGCTGGAAGGATAGACGAAAAAATTTTTTGGATATAAAAATGCCTAAAGAAAATTTCTTCAGGCATTTTAAACAATTAATATTCGGTTATTAAATATCTATTTTAGCATACTTAGCATTGGCTTCAATAAATTCTCTTCTTGGTGGAACATCATCTCCCATTAACATTGAGAAAGTATGGTCTGCCGAAGCAGCATTTTCAATGTTTATTTGTCTTAATGTTCTAAACTCAGGATTCATAGTTGTTGACCATAATTGTTCAGCATTCATCTCTCCCAAACCTTTGTAACGTTGTACATTAACACTTCCTTCTTTACCTGCACCTTTAATTTCTTGTATAGCTGTATCACGTTCTTTATCATTCCAGCAATAGCGTTGTTCCTTACCTTTTTTAACCAAATAAAGTGGTGGTGTAGCAATATAGATGTAGCCTTTCTCTATCAATTCAGGCATATATCTAAAGAAAAAGGTTAAAATAAGTGTTTCAATGTGAGATCCATCAACATCGGCATCACACATAATAATTACTTTATGGTAACGTAACTTTTCAATATTCAATGCTCTTGCATCTTCCTCTGTACCTATTCTTACTCCTAAAGCAGTGTAAATATTTTTAATCTCTTCATTATCTAAAATTTTATGCTGCATGGCTTTTTCAACATTCAAAATTTTACCCCTAAGCGGCATAATGGCTTGAAAATGCCTGTCTCTTCCTTGTTTTGCTGTTCCACCCGCAGAATCTCCCTCTACTAGGTACAATTCGCAAATTGCAGGGTCTTTTGAGGCACAATCAGAAAGTTTTCCCGGTAAACCGGAACCTGACATCACATTTTTACGCTGAACCATTTCACGAGCTTTAGTAGCCGCATGACGAGCTGTAGCAGCTAAAATAACTTTTTGAACTATCGATTTTGCATCAGCAGGATGTTCTTCTAAGTAATTGGTTAGCATTTCGGTTACTGCTTGACTAACAGGAGCTGTAACTTCTCTGTTTCCTAATTTAGTTTTGGTTTGACCTTCAAATTGAGGTTCTTGTACTTTTACAGAAACGATAGCTGTTAAACCTTCTCTAAAATCATCTCCCGATATTTCAAATTTCAATTTATCTAACATCCCAGAAGTTTCAGCATATTTCTTTAATGTAGATGTTAATCCTCTTCTAAAACCTGATAAATGCGTTCCTCCTTCATGAGTGTTAATGTTATTTACATAAGCATGAATGTTTTCGGCATACGAAGTGTTATAAATCATAGCTACCTCAACAGGAATACCACTTTTTTCGCCTTCCATATGAATTACCTCTCCAATTAACGGTTCACGAGTTTCATCAATATACTTAACAAATTCTTTTAATCCTTCTTCAGAATAAAATTCTTCAAAAACACTATTCCCTTCATCGTCTTTTTCTCTGTGGTCGGTAATGGTTATTCTAACGCCTTTATTTAAGAATGAAAGTTCTCTCATTCTATCTTTCAACGTTTCGTAACTGTATTCTGTATTTTCAAATATGGTTCCGTCTGGTTTAAATACCACTTCTGTTCCTCTAATCTCAGTAGTTCCAACTTCTTTTACAGGATAAAGTGCTTTACCTTTTTGATATTCTTGTTCATAAACTTTCCCATCACGGTAAACGGTAGCTTTTAAATCGTCAGAAAGTGCATTTACAACAGAGACACCAACACCGTGCAAACCACCTGATACTTTATAAGAGTCTTTATCAAATTTACCTCCCGCACCAATTTTGGTCATTACTACTTCCAAAGCAGAAACACCTTCTTTTTTGTGCATATCAACAGGAATACCTCTACCATTATCTCTAACTCCAATAGAATTGTCTTCATTAATCCAAACTTGAATTTCATTACAATGGCCTCCCATTGCCTCATCTATAGAGTTATCAACTACTTCATAAACCAAGTGATGCAAACCTCTAACGCCTACATCGCCAATATACATGGATGGACGCATTCTAACATGCTCCATTCCTTCCAATGCCTGAATACTATCGGCCGAATAATTTTTCTGTTTTTCTTCGCTCATATTTTATGTGTTTTTTAGGCTTTTTTTAAGCAAAACAAATATAAGCATTAGCCAGAGCTATTAACGCCTATAAACAATTTAAATTGATGTTTTTTATTAACAATTCAATTAACAGTTTTAGGCTGTACAAGGAATTCTTAAATCAATAAAGCTAAGTTGCCAAGAACCATTTATTTGTGAAAAATAAAAGGTATAATTATAGGTATTTACAACGGTAATTTTTATGGTTTCGCTAATAAATTGTATGGCTTGTACTTCTTTTTCGTTTAAATTGGCATAATGCCAAATTTCACTGTCTTTTAAGGGGTTTCTATTTTCCTGAAAACAACCTTGCTTGTTGTAGCTATTTTTTTCGCAAACCACTTTTGGTAGCTTTTCTTTAAGGGGGATTAAACTTAATGAATCGAAAGGCAAATCAAAAAAACCTAGTTTAGTACCTGATGTTTGGTAATTTTCAATTTCGTAAACCTTACTTACTTGAGGCATAGCTCCCGAACTTTCTATAATATACAAACCGTAATCTTTATAAAAAAGTTGGTTGAACACTGCTGCGTTTTTAGTTTCAATTGCTGTTACTAATTCCTGATAAAATTGCAAAAAACTAATTGTATCGGCTTGTTTTTTGACTCCATCCGTTATTAATGTATCTACTACATTAGCAACTGTATCTTGTTGTTGTTCTTGAGCATTATTGTCACTTTGCGATGATTCTGAGCAAGCATCAAACAAAATTAAAAAACTTACTGCCACTGCTATTTTATACTTTTTCATTTTAATTATTTTACTTCACAAGCTCCTCAATCACTTTTCCATCACAAGCACTAGGTAGGGTGATATTTAGTAATACAGACAGCGTTGCTGCAATATCTGCAATATCTACTTGTTCTGTTCTTGCTCCTTGTTTAATATTGGTGCCGTACCACAACAAAGGTACGTGCGTATCATAATTATAAGGCGAGCCATGGGTGGTTCCTTTTTTGGTCCATTTGTTTATCCAACCCGGAGCTAATACAAACAATACATCTCCCGAACGCACCTGATGAAAACCTCTTTGTACATTTCCCATTATTTTATCGGTAAACTCAGCTGCTTTTAAATTGGTTGACGAAACTGCTTTTACAATGCCTTGTTGTGCCAACATAAAGTTTACCGCAACATTTTCTATTTCAATTAGATTTAATTGATGTTCAACACTCAAATCATGATTAAAGAATAGTTGGTAATTTGATAAATTTTCTACTAAGCTTTCTACCTTAAATTTTTCAAAAAGTGCCTCATTTAGGACTTGTAAAGTAGCTTTTTCTTCAAAATAACCACCAGGAAGTTGATTATCAATAGCATGTTGAGGAATATCTACTACGCCATGATCGGCAGTTAGGAAAACCATAAATTCATTTTCGCCTACTTGTTTTTCCAGAAAAGTTAATAATTCAGCAATTTCTTTATCTAAACGCAAATACGTATCTTGAATCTCTACTGAATAAGGTCCGAATTGATGTCCGATATAGTCGGGAGAAGAAAAACTTACGGTAAGCAAATCGGTAATATCATCTGCTCCTAATTTTTCTTGTTGTATCACTTCAAAAGCCAACTCTTTTAAAATGGTGTTGCCAAAAGGAGTTGATTTTATTAAATCATAATTCTTATTGGCTTTTCTTAAAGCTGGCAAATTATGTGGAAAAATAGGAGCTTTTTCGCCTTCAAAAACTTCTTCGTAAGGATTATTGTCGGCAATGCTTTCGGTATAATCGTGTATAGGCAAAAGTGTTTCCCAAGGTTTTTGTAAATAAGTATTAGCAGTATTTTTCTCATTCAATTCGTTTAACCACTTAGGCAACTGTTTCATATAGTAGGTACTAGAAATCCATTTTCCTTCATCTTCTCCGGCAAACCAATAAGCAGCATCCGCTTGATGTCCGGCAGGCAAAATAGCCCCTCTGTCCTTAATGGAAATTCCTATTACTTTAGATTGCTTATTTGCAGTTTTCAACTCATCGGCAATGGTAGTAACCAATAGTTTATTTGGCGACATTTTTCCCATGTTGGTAATAGTGCCAACAGATTGAACATTTTCATCTGAAGTACAATAGGTTTTAGTTTTATTGGTTTTGTCGTACCAAGTATTGGCAATTATACCGTGGTTGGCAGGTGTAGTTCCGGTATAAATAGAAGCATGACCCGGAGCAGTATAGGTAGGCATATAATTAAAATGAGTTTGCTCACAGTTAAAGCCATTATTCACCAACTTTTTAAAGCCGTTTTCACTGAATTTTTCCCAAAAACGAGCAAGATAATCGTAACGCATTTGATCTACTACGATACCCACTACCAATTTAGGTTGCTTTTGTTGCGACCAAGCAAAAAGAGCATTTAAAGTAAGGAAAATGGCTAAAAAAAGATATTTCATAACGTATGAATTTATGCCACAAATTTACATTTTAATTAACGACTACTTAAAGCAAAACCACGTTAACTTTTGATTAATTTATCTCACAAAAAAACCCTCCCGATGATAAGCCAAAATCACCGAGAGGGTTAAAGAAGGTTTTTTTAACCTGTTTATTATTTTTTATAAACAGCTGTTTTAGCTATTAAATCATGGATAGCTTGTCTTTTTTGACCAAGAACAAAGAAACATCCAATAAAGATGATTAACCCTGCTAAACTTCCAATAGTTCCTATTATAGCTACACCAGTAACACCAGCCAATAAAGCCATTATAGCACCAATGTATTTTAAGAAAGCTCTTGTCCATAAAGCTCCAGCACCTGCAGCAGAACCATCTGCATTTTTATTTTTAATTTTTAATAACATTTTACCAGGAGTTTGTCCTGTTATTCCCTCCATAAGGAAAAGTATTAAAGACATTAAATAAATTCCAGCGATTGTACCAATCATTCCTCCTAACATAGCACCTATTCCTCCAACCATAGCATCACCTTCAGCGGTACCAGTTGCAGCTTGTGAGCCAAAAAATATTCCTGTTAAAGTTGCACCTAAAGCTCCACCAATAATGCTTCCAACAATTCCATTGAAAACCATGTCTATTAAATACGCTCCCAAACGAGGACCAAATCCTATTCTGTTTGAGTTGGTATCAGAAGCAACCCCTTGATTTACTTCTGCTGTTGTAGTTTCTTCACTCATAATTTTTAATTTTAGTTAATATTTAATTAATTTGAAGGAACTAAAATAGAACAAATAATCAAAAATGCAACTTTTGTCTAAAAAATGTTATTAACAATCTACGAAAAAATAGGCTTAATCTAAATAACTACTTTTTACTCCATGCATTAAAATTAGCGTCTTTCTCTCGTTGTTTTAAAAGTTGATACTTGTTGAAATATTTTGCTTCAGCCGATTTTAAATTAATCAATTCTATCTTCCCTAAGGCTCTTTTTATTGTGATTGTTTGTTTTTCATCTCCAAAATAATTGCTCCATTGTTCTAAATCATTTGCCAACTTAATATTATTAATGGCTAATATTTCATCGCCAACCGCTAACCCTAATTTTTCAGCAATAGCGTTGGGTGCTATATTATCAATAATACAACTATTATTTTCATAACGTACTTTAAATCCAAACTTAGCTTCATTATAACTGTCTGATGGTGTTATTTTTAATTCGCACCCAATATAATTCGCAGCTTCTTTTAACCAAGGTGTAAAGTCTTTTGTTCCATGAATTAATTCTGTATAAATTTTATCGTAAGATGTTCCTGCTACTTTCTCAACAACAGCTTTGTAATCAGCATCGCTTACCCCTTTACTTTTTTTAGCAAAATCCGTATAAAGGATTTTCATCACATCTTTTAATCCTTTTTTGTTACTGGTATTTTTCATGATAAAAATATCGGTAATAAAAGTCACCAACGCCCCTTCGGTATAAATAGAACCTTTTCTATTAGGAATGCCTCTTACATAACCATCTAACCAAGTATCGAAAGATGATGATGCTACTGATAAATTCTCTACACCAAAATTAGTATAGTGTCTTTCTAGCAATTTATCAAATGTACTTTTGTATTGTGTCCAATCAAAAACGCCTGAAGTAAACAAATATTTATCACCAAAATAAGTGGTAACACCTTCGTCCAAATAACCTAACACCGTATAATTTTCTTTGGTATAATCGTAAGGATACATTTCTATCGGTCGAATTTGTTTTACATTCCATGTATGATAGAGTTCATGAGAACTTACGCCTAACAATTCATTGTACCAACCTTTTTCGTCCATTATTTCATAAGATGGGCCTAAAGAAATTACAGTTGAGTTACTATGTTCTACACCATGGTAGGTTTTATAAGTAAGTATTTGAAATAAAAAATGGTACTCGTTAACCGGAAAACTGCCGAAATCTTTAATTTGCTTTTTACAGAACTTTTTGAAATCGTTTTCCAACTTTTTAAAATCGGGCTTACACTCACCTTGAAACCACATATGAAAAAGCACATTGCTTTCTTCGAAAGAATGATGTTTTAAGGAATTGCTAGCAATAAAAGGACTATCCACTAACTCGTGAAAATCTTTTGCCTCAAATTGATGTTTTGATTTAGATTTTAACCCAGTAGCTACTTGGTAATCTTTTGGTAATTTCAATTCCAACTTACAAGGCGTATTTATTTGTTCGGGAACATACAAGAAGCAATTTACACCATTAATATAAAGTTGGTTATCATCCAAATAAGATGAACCCGCATTAATTTCGTTGGCATAATAATTATATTTGATGTGAATTTTTTTGGCTTTGTTGGTAAACACTTTCCAAGTGTCTTTGGCAGTTTTTTCAAAATTAAGTGATCTGCCTTTTTCGTTAAAAGCTTGCCATTTCTGGATATTTTTAGCAAAGTTACCCAACTCATACCTACCCGGACGCCAAGCAGGAAGTTGAACAGTTATTTTTTCTTGTTGTTGTGAATTTTCAACAATAAACTCGATATCTATAAAATGATTTGCTGCTTGTTGATACGATACGATGTACTTCATTAGTTACCTCAATTTTTGGTTTCCCACAAAGGTAAATAAACAAAGTGTTCTTGTAAATTTTAGTAACGAAAAGACTTACTTTTTTTCAACAAATCGACTATCAGCCTCCATCACATGACCACAGCTCTTGCAAGTTCTTAAATCTTCCGATTCGTAATATTCTTTAAAAACAGGTAAAAAGTCGTTTTCTATATTGGTTAATGGAAAATATTTTTCGTAAAGTTTGTTGTTACATTTTTCGCAAAACCACATTAAACCGTCCTTGTAATCAGTTCCTTTTCTTACTCTTTCTATTACCAATCCTATAGACCCTTCCGAACGAACAGGAGAATGAGGTACTTTAGCTGGCAGTAAAAACATATCTCCTTCTTTTATAGGAACTTTTACTGCTTTTCCTTCATCTTGTATGGTTACTTCAATATCCCCTTTTAGTTGATAAAACAACTCTTCTGTTTCGTTATAATGAAAATCTTTTCGAGCGTTTGGTCCACCAACAACCATTACAATAAAATCTTTTCCTAATGGGTACATATTTTTATTTCCCACAGGTGGTTTAAGTTTATCTTTGTTTTCTTCAATCCACTGGTTAAAATTAAAGGGAAGTTGAACAGCCATAGTTTTTGTTTTTTTGTTAAGTAGGATAAAAGTAAGAAATTATAGCAAAAAAGTAAGTGTTTCTATTGAAATTTTTGAGCAAAAAGCTAATTTATAGTTTTTGTTAAACAATGTTTATTTGTATTACTTTTGCCTCACATTTTATGACCTATTTCTATGAAAAAAATTTTCCGTTGGTTGGGTAAATTATTACTTTGGTATTTTGCCATCACTATAGGAATGGTAATTATACTCCGCTGGATTCCAGTTTATTTTACACCATTAATGGTAATTAGAGTTATAGAGCAAAAAATGGAAGGTAAACCCATGAAGTTGGAAAAAAAGTGGAAGCCTTTATCAGAAATTTCTCCTGATTTACAATTAGCAGTAGTTTGTACCGAAGACCAAAATTTTTTAAAACACCATGGTTTTGATTTTGGCGCCATTCAAAAAGCCATTAAGCACAACGAAAAAAGCAAACGTAAAAGAGGAGCCAGCACTATTAGTCAGCAAACAGCTAAAAATGTATTTTTATGGCCAGGAAGAAGCTGGATAAGAAAAGGTTTTGAGGTGTATTTTACTTTTTTAATAGAAACCATTTGGAGCAAAGAACGCATTATGGAGGTTTATTTGAATGTTGCCGAAATGGGCAAAGGCATTTACGGAGCAGAAGCTGCCTCTAAAGCTTATTTTAACACCTCAGCAGCAAAAATAAATAAAAGGCAAGCAGCTACCTTGGCGGTTATTTTACCTAGTCCTTTAAAATATAATGCAAAATACCCTAGCCCATATTTAAATGGAAGAATAAATTGGACCCTCCAACAAATGCGTTTTTGGGGAGGAAAGTTAGACTACGATAAAAAAGAAAAGAAATAAATTTTTATTTCTCTACTTCTTTCAAATCCATTTCACAAACAGGGCAAATACCAGGTTCTTCATAAGTTTTCTCTCCTTCACATTTCATAGGACACTGATAATGTGTGTGCTCTGCATGTTCATCTGTCATTTCCATATTTTCATCATGATTCATTTCTTCGTGATGTTTTGTTTCTGAATTTCCACAAGCTGAAAACATAGTACTTCCTACAATGAACAACATTGCTGTTCCGATAATTAAAATTGTTTTTTTCATCTTTCTTTGGTTTTTATAGTATATAAAATTAATAATTTTTTAAATCTCTTTTTATACTTTTTTTCCTTAAAGTAATTTAACAACAGTTATTGCCTACTTGAATGGGTGGGCAGTTAACGCTACCGTAACTACAATACACACAGCAATCACCTTGTTTCGGTTTTATAACTGTTTTACACTTTTCACATTCATAAAAATATTGACAGGCATCTGTGGGCATTAGTTCCTCTTTCTTGTGTCCACACTTTGGACAGGTAATAATTGATTTTAATTCTACTTCTTTTCCTTCGTATATTACACAGGTATTACATTTTCCATGAATTTTATTCCTTCTATAATTCCATATTGTTGCAGCTAATAATCCAAACATTCCTGTATATAGAAAATACGTCCAATAATCACTATCGTTGAGATGATAACCATAAAATATAAGAAGTCCACTAGGTATTGCGGTCAGTAATGGATACAAACATTTGTGCTTGCGATATGAAATATAAAGCCCAAAAATTGCAACAATAACCATCGCCTGAAATACCCACATCGTCCACCCTCCAAAAAGCTCAAAACTTCCAAGGCCTAAAGCTGATGCAACAAAAGCAAATAAAGGAAAACAGCAAGGCGAAAAAATAGCCGTAATGAAAAGTCCTGCGGTTCCTATTTTGTCTGTATTATAAGTAATTTTCATCTTATTGTTTAATTATGATTCTTATGACTAAAAATTATTTCACACAACACAACACATTCATCCAACACTTTCTGTAATCGGGGTTGTTTCACTCCAATACTTTCTAATAAGGAGTAATTATGGTGTAAGGTTTTACATAATACAATTTTTTTATCCAATAATTGTTGTTTCTCTCGTTTTGTAATCGTAGTTAAACATGTTACCGGATGTAAGCCCGAACTATCAACCCAGTCTTTCAACCCATTATTTTTCGGATAGTCCCACCCCACCAAATTCATGTTCATACATTTTCCGTATTGAGCAGCGTCTTCCGAAAAACGAGTATTAGTTATTACCCAGCCTTGGTGAAATTTTTCGACATGGCCAACCATTTGTTTCCATGATGTTTCTACATCCAAAAATCTAGACTGAATATAAAGTGGGATTTTTACATCGCACACATAGTTCTGTCTATTATGAAATTTACATTCAATCATAAAATGGTGTTCGTCTTTCTCGGCAATTACATCTATTTCATGATTTACACAATGTCCCTTCACAACTTCTCCAACACGTGTTTTATACCCTTTAAAACTTAAAAGTTCTGCTACAAATTGCTCAAAAGGAAATCCAGAGGGACCTAACTCTAGTATTGCTTGTTTTAACTTATATCTTGCAGCCACTGGGCGAGAAACATTTTTCAATAAACGAAATGCTGTTTTGTAAATTTCATGGGTAGACATTCCATCTACTAGCATTTCAATTACTTCATTGGTAATTCCAATCGCTTGCTCATTAGTTGCACCGGAGCGCAATAGTGATTGCTTTAGCTTCTCTTTGTCAAATGGAACACGTAAACCTGAAACTTTGGTTATTTGAATCTTTTTTGACTTACTTTTCATTTATACATATTTTTTTCATTATTTATTAAGCTTAACCTCCCAGCGAAAATCACATGTTTTCGACCCTCCCGCAATACTTCCACTTCTTTCTAATCTGGCGTTCCATAATTCTGCTAAAGGATAATCCAATTTACACCAAGTTTGGGTACAAAACCTTGACAATCCTTTCGTTTCAAAGTATTCAGCTACCGGACATTTAAGGCAATCAAAGCCAACTACATTTTTTTCCGTTGTTACATCTCTCCATTGATAAGAAGGGCTGTTAAACGGAAATGTTCTAAACAGTTTTGTAGCTTTTAACAACCTCTCGTATCCTGTTCGATTACCAATCCCCGCCAGCCACCAAGAGAGTCTACCCATTTTCTGATAAACTTTCCAGCCAATAGCATAAAATAATTGAGTAGTTGTCTCTTCGTCTTTTCCTTTTGCTCTTAATTCCTGATAGAAACCAGTAGACATAGCTGATAAATGCAACATTAGAGAACCTCCGAATGTAGGCATTTTCGGCACTTCTGGTTTAAGCTGTATGTATCGCTGCCAATATCCATATAGAATGTTCCCCACTTCATTACTATTGAAATGTGGTGCAAGTACAATTTTAGCTGCTTTCGATGCTTGTATTTTGAACCAATACAAAACAAGAAATAAAATCATTTTATGAATTATATTAACCTTTTTATTCATTTCATTTTAACTTTTAAAAGTTGAGCATTAATAGCTACTACTATAGTACTTAAGCTCATCAATACCGCTCCCACAGCCGGACTAAGCATGATGTTCCATTGATACAAAACACCTGCTGCCAAAGGAATTGCAAGAATGTTATAACCTGCCGCCCACCATAAGTTTTGTATCATTTTGTTGTAAGTGGCTTTACCAAATAAAATCAGATTCGCAATATCTTTTGGATCAGAGTTTACTAAAATAATGTCTGCTGTTTCTGCTGCCACATCTGTTCCTGAGCCTACTGCAATACCTACATCTGCTTGAGCCAATGCAGGAGCATCATTTACACCATCACCTGTCATTGCTACAAATTCACTTTTTTCTTGTAGCTCTTTAACTTTTTCTAATTTTTGATGTGGCAAAACATTGGCTAAAAAGCCGTCCATTTTTAATTCATTGCTTACCTTTTCGGCTACTTTTTCATTGTCTCCAGTAAGTAATAAGTTTTTTATTTTCGCATCTTTAAGTACTTGAATAGCTTCAAAGGAACTCTCTCTTATTTGGTCGGAAAAAGTAAAATATCCTACTACTTCTTTTTCTATCAACATATAAACTACCGTTCCTGTAAATTCATCTTCACTATCAGTAATGTTAATATTCTGTTCTTTCAGGTAATTAGGTCCTACTACTTTAATGTTTTTACCTTCTATAATCCCTTCTAAACCTTTACCTGGAAGATATTTAAATTTTTCTGATGTCGGAATTTCGATATTTAACTCTTTCACTTTTCGAATCAACCCAACAGCAATATAATGTTCGGAATGTTGCTCTATACCGGATGCCAAGCGTAATAATTCATTTTTATCAAAGTTTGAGTCCAATACTTTTACTTCTTGCAATTCATGTGAACCTTTTGTAAGTGTTCCGGTTTTATCAAAAATAATAGTTGTGATTAATCGTGCATTTTCAAAAGCTGTTCGGTTACGAATAAGCAACCCTTTTTGAGCCGAAATAGAAGTAGATATTGCTACCACCAAAGGTACAGCCAAACCCAAAGCATGAGGACAAGAAATAACCATTACCGTAACCATTCTTTCTAATGCAAATACAAAAGGAAAACCTAATAATAACCAAACTACAAGGGTAATTACACCACCACCCAACGCAACAAATGTTAACACTTTTGCTGCACGATCAGCAAAGTTTTGTGTTTTAGATTTTACTTTTTGAGCATCTTCTACCAATTTAATTACTTTATTAAGGTAATTATCCTTTCCGGTACTTACTACTTTTATGGTAAGTGAACCATTTCCATTAACTGCTCCACCTATCACTTTGCTGTTTTTTTCTTTTTTAACAGGTTGGCTTTCACCTGTAAGCATACTTTCATCAAGGTAACTTTCTCCATCTGTAACAATTCCATCAACTGGAACTTTTTCTCCCGGTTTAACCCTAATCATGTCTCCAATTTTTAAATCTCCAACAGGCATTTCATGAGTTTCTCCATCTACCAAATGATGAGCCGTTGAAGGCATCATCTTCACTAATAACTCTAATGATCGGGATGCGCCCATAACCGATTTCATTTCAAAGTAATGTCCAATAAGCATAATGTCTATCAAAGTAGCCATTTCCCAATAAAAATCCATCCCCTGTAAACCGAAAGTGATGGCAACACTATATGCCCAAGCTACAGAAATAGCCACACCAATTAAAGTCATCATGCCTATCGCATTATCTTTTACTTCATCATAAAGCCCTTTAAGGAAGGGATGTCCACCATAAATGAAAATGAAGGTTGAAAGAATAGCTAAGACATATTTATCTCCGGGAAAAACCAATTCAAATCCAAGCCACTGCTGAATCATGTGTGACAATACAAGCACAGGAATGGATATTATGGTACAAATTATAAATCGTTTCCAAAAATCAGAAACATTATGTCCTGCATGTTTATCATGACTATCCGAATTTTTATGATTTGAATGGTGATGGTGATGGTGATGATTGTGATGTTCCATATCCTTTTGTTTTGATATTATTATTAATTGTAAAAAAATAAAAGTTTATTTAGAATTAATGTTTACACTCAAAATGAGCGATTCAGAATGATTAACTAAACTTTCAGTAATACTGGGAGCAATCATTTTTACAAACCCTGTTTTCCCATGGGTAGTTAAAGCTATGATATCCGAGCTTATTTTTTCTGAGAATTTTTGAATTCCTCTTTCTTCATTTAATGCATTATAAATATTTATAGTGCATGTTCCTTTTGGGCATTTCTTTAAAAACCGTTGCATTTGTGCCTCTATTTCATCTGTCTCTTTAAATTGAAAAGGCATGTTTACATAAAGCAAATGTATTTGAGCTTTAAACAAAGCTGCAAAAGCTATAATTTTCAGAAAAGGTTGATGAACCTCTTCTTCAAAAGTGGAGGCAAAAACAAGTTTTTTAAAATTCAGGTTTTTTGGTTCTTGTTTTACCACCAAAACTGGTGATTTTGCATATCTAACAATCCGTTGAGCATTTGACCCTATAATTTCTTTAAACCCTTTTGTACCATGTGAACCAACAACAATAAAGTCTGCTTTATAATTATTAACCAATTCTGAAATATCTCCATTATCAAAAACTAAGGTTGTTTGAATTTTCAACTTTAATTTTTTTGCTTTTGTTTCTAGATTTGTTAAAGCGGCTCTTGCCTTGCCTATTTCATGTAGTGTTTCTGGAAAATTTTTCTCCTGTTCTTTTCTCAGTTTTTTCCATTCAACAGGGGTTTTTAAAAAATGAATAAAATGCAATGTTGCTTTTGCTTTTTTTGCCATTTCGAATGCTACAGTAACTGCGTTATTGGCACATTCTGAAAAATCTGTGGGAATTAGTATTGTTTTCATAATATAATTATTTAATGTTTTTTACTTGTGGTCGTTTTCATTATTTCATGTTTTGCAATATAAAATCTACTCGTTCTTCCGGAGAAATTACAGGAACAAAAACTATAGGACAAGGAAATGTTTTATACACTTTAATTATTAAGTGGTGAATACGAATTTGTTCTTCTTCATCTTCTAATCTAGCATAATCATTAATTAAAGGAAGCCTGTCCAAAATAAATACCTTACTATAGCAATATTTGCTACATTGTTCAACTAATCGATCATCATATTCAAGATCTAAAAATTGATAATATGCTAATGTGTCAGGCAAAGCTCTATCTAAAAAAACAATATCATCAGGGTTTAATGCTGCTTCTTGTTCAATTTGCATATCTAAAATACCCCTCTGAAAAGCCTTTTTATTCTCCTTAATTTCCTCAATAGTTTTACCTTTTATTTTTTGAGTATCAATATAGTGTCTAGCATGTTCAATAGTTGTTTTATAACCTCTTTTAGCTAAAAGGTCAACAACAGTTGTTTTGCCTGTACATGGTCCTCCTGTAATTACATTCCAGTTCGTTTTTATTTCTTTTTTCATGCTTTAATTATTAAACTGTAAATAAAAACGTGTTTATTCTTTTCTATCATACTGGCAACAGCCTGGTAAAGCATTATAAACATCTTCCGAAGCTTTATTAAACTGTGTATCATGTCCTGCTGCTGCAATTTTTTCACTAACTGTATTAATGGAATAATTATGTTCACCAAAAGTGATGTCACTAAATTTTACCGATAATACTTTGGTTTCAACATCCCAATTAGCTTCCTTAACTCCATCCACACTAAGTGCTGCTTTTTCAATTCTTTTTTTACACATACCACAATTTCCATAAACGGTAAGAGTAGCATTCACTAATTCTTCTTGTTCTTCTTGTGCAATTGTTGCTGTAGTTTCTTGACCAATTACTGATTGAGCAGTTAACACACTGCATAGCATAACTGCTACTGTTCCGACTTTTAAAATTTGTTTTTTCATTGTTTTTTGGTTTTAAATGATTAATTAATAATTTTTAGTTCAATATTATTTTTTGAGTTCTTCTTATTCCTTTAGTTTCAACAGATATGAAATAAATTCCGTTTGAAAAGTTGGTTAAAGAATACGTTTTTTGGTACGTATTATCAACTGATGTAAGCTCGTTTTTCAAAACTCTTCCACTTATGTCTGTAATAGTTATCCTAATATTTTCTTCTTGCTTTTCAGGGAATTTGATGGTGATTTGACCGGGTGACGGATTGGGGTAAACAGAAAAACCAGCTTCAAACTCCGTTTCCTGAACATTCGTTATTCCTGTTATGTTATCCCCAACATAAATATTGTCAATATAAAGATTATTGCCCCCGTCTGTTACATTCACGATTTTAAGTTGAACATAAGTGGACGTTCTGTAATTATTCAATGAAATATAAGCGTTTTTCCATTGTGTTGAATCCGGTATAAAAGGTGTTGTCTGTGTTGGGCCTGTTACAAGTGACGTTTGCGTTCTATAAAATACTTGTGTAAAATTCACCCCACAATCGGTTGATAGCAATACTAAAAGTTCATCTGAAAAAGTAGGGTCTGATTTGGCATAAGCCCATTTAAAACTCATATATACATTAGAATCCGGATCAGAAGAGGTAAGATCAATATAAGGTAAAACTAATTCATCAGATGAACCATAGTTGGTATTAATTAAGTTGTTAATTTTAATGGAATAGTTTCCCGAAACAGAGGCAAGCGAATCTAATTCCCAAGTTACACCTCCATCATAGTTAACAATAGTAAGAGAAGAAGGTGGATAAATTCCTAAGTCGAAATCTTCACTATACGAAAGTGAATTACCAATTCCCGGCTGACTAACAGTTACGTATCCTGCAATCTCTAAACTATCGCTTCCAGAACTATCCATCACCACTAATTTTACAGTATAAGTTCCTGTTGAATTGTAAGTAACTGAAGGATTCTGACTAGTTGAAGTAGATGGTATTCCTCCGGGAAAAGACCATTGCCAACTAAATGGATTATTTAAAGATCTATCCATAAAATATACACTATTCCCAACGCATATATTAGGGGTGAGCGTTACAAAGTCAGCAATTGACGAACAATTAGTTGGAGCAATATAATTGCTATCGCAACCAGTTGCAATAAGGTTAGAAGTTGTCCAAATTTGAGTGCGTATAGTGTCAAGAGTAGCCTGAATACGTTGTTTTTGTCCCGCAGTAAACATATCCTTACAAGCATCAGGAGTGTAACTCATATAATTTTCTTTTTGATCATTTAGGTCAGGGATATCATTTGAACAAGTATTCAATGTATTACAGTTAAAGCTTGGAGATGCTTGTGGTGGGGTATCACAAACATAATCACCATCGGTACAGACATTTATTCCACAACCATTATTAAAAGTGTGATAAAGCCCCAACCAGTGACCCAACTCATGTGAGGTTGTTCGTCCAAGACTAGAAGAAGCTGTTCCGATATTTCCAAAATAAACATGTTTAACTACTACCCCGTCTTCATCTGGAGGTCCTCCTGGAAAAGAGGAGTATCCGGCTACATTTCCATTTATATTTTTTACTACATAAATATTCAAATATCGAGTATTATCCCAAAAACTCAACTCTTTTAAAAGCCCCCTTTGGTAGGTTTGATGATTAGTGAGTGAAGATTTAATGCGTACAATTCCGTTTGTACAATTCCCGTTGGGATCTTTTTTTGCCAAACAAAATCTCACTTCGGTATCTACTCCATTGCCATCTCCATTGGTTCCGGGCAATTTCCCAAAATCTTCGTTGAGTATTTGTATCTGACTTTGCACCTGCGCTTCCGAAATATTTTCTGTTCCTCCATCATGAATAATATGTACCACTACCGGTATAATATATATACCATGGGAGGATGCTTTATTAAATGACTCGGTGAATTTTTTTTGTATGGCTGCCTGAATCTTTTGCTCTGTTTCTAATAAAGATTTTTTATTATTAACCGTTTCATCAAACAAACATGGTTGATAAACTTCGGTTTGCTGACTAAACCCTTGAAATAAAATAAAGGTTAAGGTGATTATAAAAATTATTTTTTTCATGATTTTCTAATTTTAATTATTATTTAATTTCTTTCGTTACTTCCCCGCACTTAAGCATAGACTTTCCGAAATAGGGATTCTTAATTTCCTTTTCCGAACTTAACCAGTCGGCTCCTTTATCGTTATTAGCCATAGGGCAATATTGAATGTATAATGTTTTGTCAAAAGGATTAAAAGTGTTGGTCATTTCAATCATAGTGATGGAAATTTGACGAAACTTCTCCCTCACTTCTTCAATGTTTGATAAATGAGGAACATGTTGCAGGGTGTTTTTTAAATTGCTGCTGAATTTCATCCAAACGGTATGAGACTCTCCTGTAAATATACTCATATTAATTTTTGCAAGATTATCTTGCATAGATACAGCTACTTTTTTGGCACCTTCCACATTATCTGCTGCCAAAAGATCTTTGAGCTTAAGATAATCCGCATAAACAGGTTGAAGTGCATTTTTTGCTTCCTTACCAATAGAGATAGATTTATTTGTTTTTACATCTTTTGGCATAGCAGGAGTTTTACTGCCTTCCATTTTCGTTTCTCCATGGTTGTGTCCTGTCATAGCAACACCTCCTTCTGGATTCATCATACTTGGTTTTCCTGCTAATTGAGCTGCAGCATCTATGCTAAATGTCCCGTTAACAGCAATTTCTTCTCCTTCTTCGAGACCTTCTTTAATAACATAACTATCTCCCAATGCTGCTCCAAGTGTTACTTCCCGCATCATAAAACTTACCCCTTTAGCATTTGTATTTTTAACATAAACCACCGAACGTTTACCTGTCCACATCACAGCTGTTTTTGGTACTCCTAACGAATTCGACTTATTGGTTAGTTTTGCTTCAACTACACCTGATACAAACATTTCCGGTTTTAACTTTTCAGTTGTATTGTTATATTCTATTCGTGCTTTTGCAACTCTTGTTTTAGGATTTATTACCGGATCGAGGTAGGTAATGTAAGCTTCAAAACTTTCTCCCGGAAGCGAAGGAACTGTAAACTTAATGTTATCTCCTTTTTTTATCCATGTCATGTCTGATTCATACACATCAAACAACACCCATACTTTTGAAAGATTAGCAATTTCATATAATGTTTGTCCTTTACGAACATAATCCCCTAAATTGATTATTTTTTTAGTAACATAACCGGATACGTCTGCTTGTATTGGGAACTCTTCCTGTATTTTACCTTCTTTTAATATTCCTTCAATTTGATTATTTGAAAGTTTCCAATTTTTCAACTTTTCTTTAGCTGCATTAAACAGCTGCGGCTGAGTTTCCATCATTTTTTGAGCCTCAAACAACTCTTCTTGAGCCATAACCAATTCAGGCGAATAAACACTTGCAATAGTTTGTCCTTTGTTTACAAATTCTCCTGTAAAATTCACCATCAGTTTTTCTACCCTACCTGGAATATGGAATGATTGTGAATATACTAAACGCTCATCAACTTGTACTTTGCCATTTAGCTGAACTTGTTTTACAGGTTTCATCTTTCCTACAAGAGCGGTACTCACGTTAGCTAATTGCATAGCAGTTGGCGACATACTAATTGCCATCGGATCAACTTCACTATCTTGATCATTTTCAAGAGGAATTAAATCCATACCACAAATAGGACAATCGCCCGGTTCATTTTTTCGAATTTGGGGATGCATGGAGCACGTCCAAATGGTTTCTCCTACTATTTCGGTAGCATGTTTATGTTCGTCTTTAGGAGAGTTTTTCTGTCCTCCAAAAATCAACCAACCTATCAACAGTCCTACTACTAAAGTAGCTGCGGCTATATAAATGGTGTTTTTATTTATATTTTTCATTTTAGTATGTTTTTGATGTTATATAATTGATTTTTGCTACAGCAATTTGGTATTGAGTCAAGGCTGAGGCTCTAATTTTCTGGTATTTCAATAATTGTTGCTGCATTCTCAATACTTCTTCGAACTCTTTGCCCGAATTTCCATACGAAGTAAAAAGCAAACTCAACGATTGTTCTGCTGTTTGTATTTGCTGTTCATAAAGTGCTAAAAGCTGCTCCTGTTGTTGAATTTCAAACCATACCATTTCATAATTAGATAGTAGGTTATTCGTCATTTCTTCTTTTTGATACGCATAACTTTCCTGCATCAATTGAGCTTCTTTTACAGAAGCGTTGTACTTCCCCCTGAAAATAGGAATAGTCATTGTAACCATTGGCATTATTACATCTTTACCATTATCAGGCATGTTTACATCACTGCGTTTACCCACCATAACATAATCCAAACCAATTCCAAATTTTGGCAAACCTTGTTTTTGTGATGCTAATCCTGTAGCTTTACTTGCTTCCAATTTTAAATCCAATGCTTTTAAAGTTGGATTGGCAGCAAGCAAAGAATCTTTACGGAAATTCTCCGGGAGGTTTTCTATTTTTAAAGAATCTACCATTACTACAGGTTCATTTTCCGATCGGTTAAGTAATTTATTGAAAATAGTTATAAGTGGTTTCTCTTTCTCTTTTAAAATTTTCAAATTAGTTTGTGCATCTTTCAACATAATATCTACCCGTAACACATCTATCATAGACCCTTTTCCATTTTCAAACTTTTTGGTTGTAATAGTTTTATATGATTCAAGAATACTGATGTTTTCGGCTTCAATTTTTATCCATTCATTTAATTCATACAAGGGATAAAAAGCAGCAGCTACCTTAAAATATAATTTATTCCGAGCATCCATAAAAAGTTGAAACTTTGCTTCCGCCATTAATGCAGCAGCATCACCTTGTGCTTTTAAAGCTCCAAACCAAGGAAACATTTGTGTAAGAGAAAACCTTGCCTGTTGAGGTCCAACACGTGTTTCAACCGGAGAAATAAAATATCCAAAAGAAAACGTAGGGTCGGGCAAAGTATTCACTTGTGACACTCTTTGCAAAGCCGCTTCAAACTCTTTGTGTTTGGCTTTAAGTTCAGGGTTGTTTTCTGATGCTATTTTAAAATAATCATCTATGGTCTGAGTAAATCCCAACCCACTTCCAAGCCATCCTATAAATATGCTAATAATTATTCGTTTCATCTGTTTATATTTATTTTATTAAATGGGTCAGATGTAACTCCCTTTATAATTTTTCCACCGTGTGAGGAACTTTTACTCATGGTCGTTTCATCTGTTTATATTTTTTAATTTTATTTCTTCTCTAATAGCGTACAAAACAGGTACGACAAAATAGGTTATTGCCGCAAAAACCATCCCTCCAAAAGCAGGTATTGCCATAGGAATCATAATATCTGATCCACGACCTGATGAAGTAAGAATTGGCAGCAACGCAATAATAGTTGTAGCAGATGTCATTATTGCTGGTTTAATTCTTCGTTGCCCGGCTTCTACAATCGCCATTCTTATTCCTTTAAGGGTGTCTGTTTTATTTTTTTCAAAACTTTGATCTAAATAAGTAGCCATTAACACTCCATCATCGGTTGCTAATCCAAAAAGAGCAATAAAGCCGACCCAAACAGCAACGCTTAAATTAATTGTGTGTACTTGAAACAGGTCTCTCATATTAGTTCCAAAAATGGTAACATCTATAAACCATGGCTGCCCGTAAAGCCATAACACAAAGAAACCTCCACTAAATGCCATTGCTATTCCGGTAAATACCATTAACGAGGTTGCAATTGATTTGAATTGAAAATAAAGAATAAGAAAGACTATCATTAAAACTAAAGGAACAATGATAGCAAGACGTTTTTCAGCTCGCACCTGATTTTCATAACTTCCTGAGAATTTATAACTAATCCCCGCAGGAACTATCAATTCTCCTGCATCAATTTTATCTTGAATCATTTTTTGAGCATCATTAACTACTCCCACTTCCGAAAAAGTTTCTTTTTTATCAAATAATACATAGCCCACCAAAAAAGTTTCTTCACTTTTAATCGCTTGTGGACCACGCACATATTCAAAATCGATAAGTTGTGAAAGCGGTATTTGTGCTCCTGTAGGAGTTGACATTAAAATACTTCCCAATGATTCCGGATTATCACGAAGCTCTCTAGGGTAACGAACTCTAACAGGAAAACGCTCTCGACCTTCAACCGTTGTTGTAATCTTCATTCCACCAATAGCAGTTTCAATAGTTTGTTGAACATCTTCTATGCTCAATCCATATCTGGCAATTTCTTCTCTGTTGATATTAAGGTGTAAGTAAGGTTTGCCAACTATTCGGTCAGCAAATACCGCTTCAGATTTAACACTTGGCACATTTTTCAAAATTTCTTCTAACTGCATTCCAAACGCTTCAATAGATTTTAAATCCGGTCCATACACCTTTATTCCCATAGGAGCTCGCATTCCTGTTTGTAGCATTACCAATCGTGTTTCTATAGGTTGTAATTTTGGTGCAGAAGTTAATCCCGGTATTTTGCTTACTTTAACAATTTCATCCCAAATATCATCTGGCGATTGTATGTGTGATCTCCAATTGCGAAAATAACTTCCATTATCATCAGGTATTAAAACTTGACTGTTTACTCCTCTTAATAGTGCTTCCTCATTAGAAAGCGTATCACCATTATTAAGTATAAAACGATTGTTTTTATCTACTTTAAAACGAACTCGATGTCCTTTCTCGTTAAGCATATATTCGGGGTGGTAATTAATGATATTTTCGTACATGGAAATTGGAGCCGGATCTAATGCAGATTCTACCCTTCCTAATTTTCCCACAGCCATATCTACTTCAGGAATATTAGTCAATAACATGTCTAATTGAGCCAAAGTGTTTTTATTGTATTCTATTCCCGAATGAGGCATAGATGTAGGCATTAGCAAAAAGCTGCCTTCGTTAAGTGAGGGCATAAATTCTTTTCCCATTCCCGGAAAAGTTTTTTCTAACCCTTGCCAAACATTTGTTGTTCTAATATCTACATGTACTACATCAAAACCTTTAGACACAAAACCAAAAACAGCACTGAATCCAAACCATATTACAACTCCAAGAAAAATTAAAAAAGAAGGAATAAAAAGAAAGGTTTTTTTATGATCTAAACACCACTTTAAAATAGATTTATAATAGTGTTCCAATAGCGAAAATAACCCTAAAATAAACCCTACCAACAATGCCACAAAAACTACATTTAACATAAGGCTTTTGCCTGCTCCTAAAGGAAGCCAATATTTGGCTAAAAGCCATATAACTCCCACAACTACAATAATTATTTCTGAATTATTTAATAACCAATTCGCTGTTTTTTTAAACTTGTTTTGTTTTTCAGTATTCTTTTCCGAATTAGTAGTTAGTCTAGCTAATTTTTTATCTCTAACTTCCTTTAAAATTCCTGTTATTCCGAAAGCAAATAAAATCGTTCCTGCCCAAAATTGACCCAGAAAAAAACAAGTTATTGCAACAGGGATTAACCCAATATTAATTCCTTTCTGAATTTTTTTACTTTTAATTTTTGCACCAAAAAACCAATGAGCTAACATCGGAAGGATAAATAAAGCAACAATAAGAGCGGCAATAAGGGCAAATGTTTTCGTGAAAGCTAAAGGTCCAAATAGTTTTCCTTCTGCTGCTTGCATGGTAAACACCGGAATAAAGCTAACAATGGTGGTAGAAACAGCCGTTAAAATAGCTGAACTAACCTCTGAAGCTCCATTATAAATGGTGTCCATTAGTTTTTGTCCCATAGGAGCTTCATCAATGTGTTTAATAATGTTTTCCGAGAGGATTATTCCTAAATCTACCATAGTACCTATAGCAATAGCAATACCTGATAAAGCCACAATGTTGGCATCAACACCAAAATAACGCATTGCAATAAACACCATAAGTATTGCAATTGGCAATAAACTGGAAATTAGAAATGAAGCTCGTAGGTTGTACACCATTACGATAACAACTAAAATAACTATTAAAATTTGAAGCGACAACGCTTCCTCAAGAGTACCTAGTGTTTCATAAATCAAACCCGAACGATCATAAAATGGAACTATTGTTAATTGACTTTCAATTCCATTAGCAAGTATTTTTTTAGGCAATCCGGGGCTTATTTCTTTTATTTTATCTTTTACGTTGTTAATTACATGCAACGGATTGGCTCCATAACGAGCCACTACAACACCTCCTACAACCTCTGTTCCGCCTTTGTCTAGTAATCCTCTTCGAGTAGCTGGTCCTAAACTAACAACACCTATGTCTTTTATTCTTATGGGTACATTTTCCTGAACAGCTACAACTGCTTTTTCTACATCAGCAACTTTTTTGATGTAACCCAATCCTCGCACTAAATATTCTGCTTGGTTTATTTCAATAGTTTTAGCCCCAACATCACGATTAGATTTTTGAACGGCTTGCATTACTTTATGCAACGGTATATTATATGCTTTTAGGGCATCCGGATTAACATCAATCTGGTATTCCTGTACAAATCCACCAATAGAAGCAACTTCAGAAACTCCTTCTGTGGCATTTAATCCGTATTTTACATAAAAATCCTGAACTGTTCGTATTTCATGTAAATCCCAACCACCTGTTGGGTTTCCGTGTTTATCTCTACCCTCAATGGTGTACCAATACACTTGACCTAAAGCGGTTGCATCAGGACCAAGAGCCGGCTGAACACCATCTGGAAGTAATCCGGAAGGTAATGAACTTAATTTTTCAAGAATTCTTGAGCGAGACCAATAAAACTCTATATCTTCAGAAAAAATGATAAAAATGCTAGAAAACCCAAAAACAGAAGTACTTCGAATGGATTTAACACCCGGAATTCCTAACAAGTAAGTCGTTAAGGGATAAGAAATTTGATCTTCAATATCTTGTGGAGAGCGACCTTGCCATTGTGTAAAAACTATTTGTTGATTTTCACCAATATCAGGAATAGCATCCACAGGAACCGGATCTGAAGGCAATGCTCCAACTTGCCAACCAAAAGGAGCTGTAATAACTCCCCAAGTTATAAAAACCAGCAAAACAATAAGCGTAACCAACTTATTTTGAAGAAAATATTTTATTGCTTTATTTAACATAATCTTAATGAATTGAGTGTGAAATAAGTAATTGTGCAAAAAGATTTAACGCACAAAAAATGCAGATGATACTAAAATATATCACGCATCTTATTCCCGATAGTTATCGGGGACACAAAAATCAAATTAAGAAAGACTGAAAAAGCACGGGAATGTCTTTTTGTATGGGAGGTGGTAAATAAACATTATAAACCAAGTTTTTAAAACCAGTCTCTAAGTTTAAATCCATGGTTACAAAAAGAAGAAGAAAGAAACTTGAAGGTGTTTTTAATTCAAACGCCTCTTGTACATAATCTTCTGTCATTAAAAAAGTTTGAAACTCGTTTTGACAACAATTAGAATTAAAGTTGTTCTCATTTGAACAGTTCTTCTCTTTTTTAGCTTCTTCCATTCCGCAGGAAACATCTAATTTTCGAAGGCCAACAACTGTTTCTACTTTTTTACCTTTACATATATGTGAAGAAATAGTAAACCCCGATGTTGTAAAAACTACAACAAATACCAACAAAATAGATATTACCTTTCTAAGCATATGTCTAAATTACAAATAATTAATTTTATAGAAACTGATTTTAATCATCTTTAACATATATTAAAAAAAATAAACGATATTTGCCAACGTTTGGGGATGTAGCTCAGTTGGCTAGAGCGCTTGACTGGCAGTCAAGAGGTCGTGGGTTCGAATCCCATCTTCTCCACCATCACGTTCAATTGGTTTTAAATCAGTTGGAAGAATTTTTTCTATTCTCTAATTCATAGTGTTTGAAACCCCTACACAAATATTTAAGTTATATCTTTCGTTTTGTTGTTGAAGAAAGTTCTTCCCTACACAATGACAAATTAATCGTTGCTATTCAGGATGGGAAATACGTACTCAACACCCAAAATGCTAACTATTCTTTTGGAAGTCTGCACCGGATTTTTCAAAAAGCATTTAAAATTATTCGACTAAAAGAAAGAGGTTTTTCTTCTTGCTTGCTGTTAGGAGGAGGTGCCGGTAGCGTTCCTTCTATTTTATACAACGAGTTGGGTTTAAGTTTATCTACTACTGTAGTGGAAATTGATAAAGAAGTGATTCGACTTGGTAAAAAATATTTTAAGTTAGGAGATTACCCCAACCTTACGATTGTAAATGATGATGCTTTTGTTTTTGTTTCTAACACTACCGAAACCTACGATTTAATTGCCATAGATATTTTTAAAGACGTAATGGTTCCTGAACGTTTTATTTCTCCTGTGTTTTTCGATAACATTAAAAAACGACTCAACCCCAAGGGTGTTGTTATTTTTAATTTTGTAAGTTTTGATTTTGAGACGAAACAACAGGTTAAAAATATAGAACAACTACTTTCAACTATTTTTAAAGAGTACAACATTTCTATCCATAAAATAGAAAGCTTAAACAAGGTGTTTATTGTGGA
>DATCTM010000126.1:0-3621 GCA_036567945.1 Vicingaceae bacterium | reverse complement strand
AAATCCCGAAGCCTTTTGGGACGAAATTGCTGAAACTTTTCAGTGGAAAAAGAAGTGGGATAAAACACTAGAATGGGAGTTTAAAACACCATCGGTAAAATGGTTTGTAAATGGCAAATTAAACATAACCGAAAATTGTTTAGACAGGCATTTGGCTACTCAACCCAATAAAACAGCTATTATTTGGGAACCTAATAATCCTAATGAAGAAGTAATTCAACTTACTTATAAAGAATTATATGAAGAAGTGAGTGCTTTTGCCAATGTGTTGAAATGCAATGGAGCTAAAAAAGGCGACAGAATTTGCTTGTATATGCCTATGGTGCCTGAGTTGGCTATTGCTACTTTGGCTTGTGCCAGAATTGGAGCGATACATTCCGTAGTATTTGCAGGGTTTTCTGCCAAAGCCCTTGCCGATAGAATAAATGATGCTCAGTGTAATATTGTTATTTGTTCGGATGAATCTTATCGTGGGTCTAAAATAATCCCTATAAAAGCGGTGGTAGATGAAGCCTTGCAGCAATGTACTTCGGTAACCAGCAACATTGTATTGAAAAGAACAGGAGCGGAAGTTGCCTTTAATGACAACATAGATAAATGGTGGCACGATGAAATAGCAAAAGTAACTTCCGATTGTCCTGCTGAGGTGATGGATGCTGAAGATCCTTTGTTTATTCTTTACACTTCGGGTTCTACCGGAAAACCCAAAGGAATTTTACACACTACCGGTGGTTATATGGTTTTTGCTCAATATTCGTTTCAAAATGTTTTTCAGTATGAAAAAGACGATATTTATTGGTGCACTGCCGATATTGGTTGGATAACCGGACATTCGTATATTGTGTATGGTCCTTTATTGGCTGGAGCAACAACAGTCATGTTTGAAGGTGTTCCTACTTGGCCCGATGCAGGCAGGTTTTGGGAAATTGTTGCCAAACACAAGATTAATATTTTCTATACCGCACCAACCGCTATTAGAGCGTTGCAAGCTCAAGATTTATCGTATGTCAATAAACATGATTTATCGTCATTAAAAGTATTGGGAAGTGTAGGAGAACCCATTAACGATGAAGCTTGGGAATGGTACCACGAACATGTTGGTAAAGGCAAATGTCCTATTGTAGATACATGGTGGCAAACCGAAACTGGTGGCATTATGATTTCTCCCCTAGGTAAATTAACGCCCTTAAAACCATCTTACGCTACTTATCCTTTGCCGGGAATTCAGCCTTGCATTGTGGATGCTGATGGTAATGAACTGACTGAAAAGGAAGTAGAAGGCAATTTGTGTATTAAATTTCCTTGGCCTTCTATGTTGAGAACGATTTACAACGACCACGAAAGATGTAAACAAACCTATTTTTCTACTTACGAAAATAAGTATTTTACAGGCGATGGCTGCCGCAGAGATGCGGATGGTATGTATAGAATCACAGGTAGGGTAGATGATGTGATTAATGTTTCGGGACATCGTATGGGAACTGCTGAAGTAGAAGATGCCTTAGATACGCACGAATGTGTGGTGGAAACAGCTGTGGTGGGTTACCCGCACGATATTAAAGGACAAGGGATTTATGCTTATGTAATTTGTGCGAAAGAAGTGGATGAAAACGAACTCCGCAAAGAACTGTTGGAGTTGGTAACCAAAGAAATTGGACCAATTGCTAAGCCCGATAAAATACAGATAGTAAAAGACTTGCCCAAAACCCGCTCCGGGAAAATTATGCGTAGAATTTTACGAAAAATTGCCGAAGGCGATACCTCCAATTTAGGAGATACTAGCACCTTGCTCGACCCAGAAGTAGTAGAAAGCATTAAAAAAGGGAAGTTGTGAGGAAGTATATAATTAAAATAACGAGTTGTTTAGCTTTTTTACTTATTACTTTTTCATTTTTTTCAAGTTGTCAATCAAAAAAAGATGATTCTGAATCAGATAAGTATTTAAAAAAAATCAGGAACATTTATTACCCTTTAGTGGAGAATCATAGCCTTATTATTATTGAATTATATGATGTATATAAAAAACGTTATGAAAATAATGAAGCATGTGATAAAGATGAACTTAAGAAGTTAAATGATTTAAGAAATCATCAAGCCCAGTTAATTCTTGATGCTAAAGTAAAATTAGATTCTTTACCAGATGACGTCTATGGTTATGTTAGTTCAGTTCGTTCATTTGCAAATGATTATAGCACATATGGCATTTTCGTTTGTTGGGACTTATTTCTTGTCAATTTATCGTATTATTCACCTGATGAGCATGTTGTATTTCTTGGGTCTTATTCCAATGACGAGCCAATTTGGGACACTTTAAATACATCTGAAATGATAGAAATAGATACAACAGACCATTTTGGTCTAACTCATGGTAGTGGTATTCATAAAGGTTTTGAAGGATTTAATGGATTAATTCCAGAAGCTTATATTTTACAATTAATTAAACCTATTGATAACATTTTATTTACAGAATCTATCTTTTGTATGGAAAATGTTCATAGTTTATCTAAGAGATTAGTTAATAAAGAAAATGAATACATAAATAGAATTTATGAAATTGAAAATTCTCTTTTAGATAAGAAAAATTAAAAAGTTATTGGAGTTTGTTTAATAATCAAAACAGCAAATAAAAAATGAGTTTCGCAGTATCACAAATGATTCAAACTATTGAGAACAACAATTCGTTGCTTAGGAAGGAATCTGCGTTTACTCAACTCAAAAAATATGAAGAAAGAAAACTCAATTATAAGTTAAAGTTTGTAGATAAAAAGATTAGTCCGTTTGAACTAGAGCGGATAAAAAAACAAATTAGAAAAGATTTTTTAGTAGAAAGAAAGCGCAACAACATTATTATTGTTACTGTTTTAGTGAGTGTTTTTGTTGTTTTGGGTTGGTCGGTAAACTATTTGTTTTTTACACCTACACCAAAAGTAGTTACCGTTGATATTGAAGCAGAACAAGAACTCAACAAAAAATTCCATTTTTATATTAATGACGGTTACAGCAGATTAAAAAATAACGAGTTTCACAATGCCATTTACCAATTTGAGTTGGCAACAAAAACTCGTCCTAATGATTTTAAAGCTAACATGGGACTGACCTTAGCCTTGCTTAAAAAATGTGCTATCACCAAAGAAGATTGCGACAAAGCCAATAAGCAAAAAGCTATGTTACTGGCTCATTTTTCTGAAAAACAACAAGAAATTGAGAATGAAATAGCGGTTTGGAGCGAAAAATGACAATAACCTTTCTCCTTACGGAGCATAGCGGAGATAAGGAGTCTAGCTAATTAACCAATACCTAAGTATGGGTCCCTGATCTTCACTGCGTTTCGTCAGGGAAAGGATTGAGCGATTTGAAAAGATGTTTTTCTAATATTTATCTATAGATAATAATACTAAGGTACAAGCTTCTTCGGTAGCTATGCCTTTTTCTTCGGCTAATTTTTTTAATTCGGGGTTTTCTGTTCCGGGATTAAAAATAATACGTTTCGGGTGAATTTGATTCACTACATAATCGTAATATTCTTTTTGTCGTGCCGGACCGACATATAAGGTAACAGTATCAATATCAGTTGGAGTAGGAGAATTAGTTAAAATTTCATGACCTTCAATTTCACCTTTT
>DATCTM010000125.1:0-2683 GCA_036567945.1 Vicingaceae bacterium | reverse complement strand
AAACAAATCTTTATAAGGTTTACTCCCACTACCTACATCTAGGGTTTTACCTTTGGCTGCTTTAGCGTATTTTTTAACACTTAAATAAATGGCTGCTCTCCCCCAAAAAAAAGGATTGATAATAAAACTAATTAGTGTAGGTTTAAAAAGTTGTTGGAGCAAAAAGGTTTTTAGCTTAGTCATGTTGTTTGTATTTCTAAGCGTAAAAATATAAAAAATTAGCGGATATCAATATATTCTCAAAAGTTCCTTGTTTTTATTACTTTTGAGGGTTGTTTAAAAACAAATCATTACTTATGAGAATACTTGCTATTATATTTATTTTTCTTTCTTTATCCTCTTTTGCTCAAAATAATGAAACGTTAAAGAATAAAGACTTTAGGAGACACGAAATAAGGTTAATCCTTGAGTCTTTTGATACTAAGTATTTTAATCCTGGATCTCATCCCCCGGTCAAAATTACTCCTAAATTGTTATATGGGGTAGGGTATGATTTTAATTTTAAATCATTAGGAATAAGATTTAAAGGGCTTTATCAAAATGATGGACAATCTTCTAATAATAAGTTTACTTTAGGAGGGTTTTATAAAATAAAATATGGTCGACTAACATTCATTACTGGAGTTAATTCAGGTTATTTTAGTTATAATGAAGAAAGAACCTTAGTGAATGGAACCGTAGTTGAAGTATTTATTGGAATGAAAGTTTCAATTACAAAATTATTATCATTAAACTTCGAAGGACAAACAAATTTTGGGTGGCTTGATTATAATTATACTTATAATGTTTATTCACCCATAGGAGGAAATTATGGACAAGGCTATGTATTTAGTACAAGTAGAGAGAAAAAAGGAATAGGTTTTTTTAGCCCTCCTAAATTATTCTCTATTTCTTTAAATTTTAATTTTTAAGCTTTATTAAAACAAATAAATTGGGCTATGAATACAAATAACACATTTAACAAGGCATGGCTAGAAATGCTTCAATCCAAAAACCTCTATTAGGTAGTTTGTCTATTAACTTTTCTTTTTAAAGATTTTTCAAAATTCTTTTCTTTAACGAAAGAAAGTTTTTTTGTAATTCATTAATAAAAAGAGAGTTACGATATGTGTTAAAAAACCTCACCTACAACTTTTAATATTAAGTACAACAGTACAAAAACGAACTTTGATTAGTTTAAAATTCTTGCACAACTGTTTTATATATTAAAGAAACCATATCAGAATAGAATAAACCAATAACTGGCTTATAGTAATCGATTCAATGTCATTCTTATAAGTTTTAAAAATAAACCATTGTAAAGATATTAATTTCTTACCTTAATAAAATTCTATACCTGCCGAAATCTTAAATGCTCCAGCAGCAGGGTTTGGTTCTGCCCATGTTACTCCATCGGTTGATCTAAATATCCTTTGTGAATTACCAATTACAAAAGTATACGTGTTTCCTCTTGTTATTTCATAACCATAAGCAGAAGTATTAGGCTCGTACCAATTCACAGCATCAGAAGAATAATAGATATTATAATATTCCCCAATAGCCCAATATTTATTACCGCTTCCTCCGATAGCTATATGCCTAGCTTTATTTAAATGATTAAAATAATCTTCAAAATAATCTGTCAATCCATTATACCTATATATTTCTTTATTAGATATTAATCCATAGGTTGCAGAAAAATCAGCTGCTATTTCATTAATCGAATTAACACAAAGTGCTTCATAACTAAACCCATCAGCTCCTCCATTTGTAGTCTTAAAAACACGCCCACTAGTCCTAACCAGCCAAACGATGTTATCATTCACAACACAAACCTCTTTTGCGTTAGTGATACTCGGAACAGGCTCTTCCCAATAACTACCATTCCATTTATATACCCTACCATAACTTACCCCCCAAACACCGCCTAATTTACCACAAGAAATTTGTTGTAGTCTAGCAGCAGGGTTGGGTTCCGTCCACGAAACACCATTATCTATAGATTTAAAAACTCTATTATTTGCACCAATAGCCCAAACAACCTCTCTCGTATTAAGATTAAAAAAATTATTTTCTTCTGTTAAATCAGAATTAAGACTATGGCTTCCATCACTTAATCTTTTATCTTTTTGTAAATTACTTTCAGTAATCTCTTTATCAATTATATTTTCTTTTTGGCATGATGTTAATAGAATAAAGTTCATTAAAACAACTGACAATAATATTTTTGCTATTTTTTTCATAAATATTTGTTTTAGATGTTAAGTAGTGATTAAACAAAAGTAAAGAAAAGCAAACAAAATTTAATTACAAAATTTAACCATTAACAAACTTCTTATAATCCTCCACCCTTTCTTTAGCAATTTTATCCCAACTATAGTTTTTTTGTATCTTTTCAACCCCAAATTCGCCTAATCGCTTTCTTAAAGCAGCATCTTTTAATTCTGATAACTTGTTTGCTAAATCCTCACTATCATTTTCCACATAAGTCAATCCATTTCCTTCTACTCGCTCAGTTGCTAACACTTTGTTACTTATTACTATTGGTAATCCACATGCCGCAGCATCTATCATACTTGTTGATTCTTGTTTGGGCCAAACCCCAATATCAGCAATTCCATAATACTTTGGTAGCGTATGGTATGGTTCAAACTTATGTACTATACAACCTTTCATTTTTGCTATTTCTTCTAATTGTGGTCCG
>DATCTM010000124.1:0-3364 GCA_036567945.1 Vicingaceae bacterium | reverse complement strand
TTTATTCCATCATTTATAGTAATTACAAGTGAATCGGTTGTTATTCCTGTTGTAAAATCAATAGTACCGTTTACAGTATATGTATTATTTGGCTGACAAGCACCAATATTTGCAGTAAAGTTATTAATATTACAAGAAACGGTACAACTGGCAGGAGCTGTATAGTTTTGAGTGAGCGTACATGCCGGGTCGGCTGAGAAAGTAGCTGTTATTGTACAGTTAGCACCATTTGCGGTAACTCCGGGAATAGTATAATTAATACTTGAAGCAAAAGGGGGATTAATGACCGTACTTCCTCCACAAGAATTAGTGATAGTTAGTGTGCCTGTTGTAGGTGGGTTGTTAACATTTATTGTACCTGTAACGTCATATTGATTATTTGCCGGGTTACAAGCTCCTGGAACAGCTGTTAAGCCTGTTATATTACAAGAAACGGTACAACTGGCAGGAGCTGTATAGTTTTGAGTGAGTGTACAAGTTGGGTCGGCAGAAAAAGTAGCTGTTATTGTACAGTTAGCACCATTTGCGGTAACTCCGGGAATAGTATAATTAATACTTGAAGCAAAAGGTGGATTAATAACCGTACTTCCTCCACAAGAATTAGTGATAGTTAGTGTGCCTGTTGTAGGTGGGTTGTTAACATTTATTGTACCTGTAACATCATATTGATTATTTGCCGGGTTACAAGCTCCTGGAACAGCTGTTAAGCCTGTTATATTACAAGTAACGGTACAACTGGCAGGAGCTGTATAGTTTTGAGTGAGTGTACAAGTTGGGTCGGCAGAAAAAGTAGCTGTTATTGTACAGTTAGCACCATTTGCGGTAACTCCGGGAATGGTGTAATTAATACTTGTGGCAAATGGAGGATTAATGACTGTACTCCCCCCGCAAGAGTTAGTAATAGTTAGTGTGCCTGTTGTAGGTGGATTGGTAACAGTTATTGTTCCTGTAACATCATATTGATTGTTAGCAGGGTTACAAGCTCCTGGAACAGCAGTTAAACCTGTCATATTACACAATATAGCACAGTTAGTTGCTCCAGAACCACCAGTTTGTGTAGCGGTAATATTAGTTGGTTGTCCGGAAAAATTGGTTATTAGTAACATATACCATTCACCAGGTTGAGTATTAGGTAGGTTTACTATCTCATTGGCTGCTGTAGAAAAACTACAATCAATAGGACTGCCACTTGTGCCACCACAAACAGCCGCTTGCATTGAGGCTTGAGATGCAAATGGTCCCCATGCAGCAAAATCAATATCAACATTAGCACTATTGGAGAGCGTTATGTCTATATTTCCACCAGTAGAAATATTCAAATAATACCAAGCCGGATTAGGCTGAGACCCTAAACACCCATAGTCTGGTCCAACAGGAGCTGTCGTGTTAGTTGATGCCGGAAAATTTACACCAGTAGAAGTACAAAATGGAGCAGAGTTGTTGCAAGAAGATTGAGCGTAACTTCCTATAAATGTAAATAAAAGAGTTAGAACAAGTATAAATCTAAACATCATGTTTTTTTTAGTGACAAAATTTAATTAGGTATATGTTTAGAAACAAATACATTAAATAACATTTTTTCGTTTCCAATAATTATATAATCTGCTTTAATAGAAAATGAAAAAAGCATTTTAGCATTGTTTCTGTTAATTTCATTTTGTAAGACTAAAATAATGTCCCAACCTTCATTTTTAGTTGATTTATTTATTTTAATATCTTTTACATTTTTGTCAGATTTTACTTGTTTTTCCCAGTATTTCAGCTCTTTATCAGTGAAATTGGCAATTAAAATAAATGAAAGTTCTTTTCTGTTCTTAAGTACTTCCTCTAAATCTGTTTTGAAATCTAGGGTTACTTCTTTACCTAAAAAAGAATAGAATGGAGTTGATGAAAAAATATTACTATTTAGTAGTAGAACTGAAAGAATTAAAAGAAGTATGTTTTTTTGCATTTGTTTTTTATTTATCATCGACACAAAGACGAATTATCTAATTATCAGTTGCCTTGTGTTGAAAATGATATTTCAGAAACCAAATGTAAACTACACTTTAAGATAAAAAAAAACTATTTAACAAGTATTATTGTATTCTTAAAAGTGTTTTAAAAGAATATTATATGCTTCTTTTAAATCTTTTCCAAATGAAATTATGCCATCTTCGTGTCCTGCCATAATTATAATGTTGTCTGTTTTGTTGAAGTTGTGGTCGTTAAAAAGACGTTTTATTTCGCTTGCCATTTCAGGAGTTCCATAGGCAGTTTTTGCATTGGTAGTTGGAAATTTATGCATTAATTTTTTCCACATTGCTCCATTATGAACATGGATAATGGCTTTTATGGTATCATCAATTTCGTAAATAGCTGCATGTGTCATTGTTTCTGATGATGCTTTAACAGGACCTTCGCAAACTACATTGTTTTTGGCTATTTCATAGTTGGTTACAAGAGTAAAAGATTCTTTGTTTATAGGGAAAATGTTGCCTGTTTGTGTGCCAGAAACGATTATGCCGTCATCTGTTTTTATACTGATGTTGCCATAACCAATATTTAAATCTTCAAAATGACCTATAAGTTTAAGTTCATGAAGTTTGTCTCTGTAAAAAAGTAAATCTTCAGGAATATTTATTTGAAGTGGTTTAAATGTCCAGTCGCAATTGAATTTAATATATCCTTCGTCAATTTTTTTTGTCATAATTAATATTTTTCAGGGAATAATTTTTTTAAGCCTTCTTCAGAAGCAGTACATATACCTCTTTCGGTTATTAATCCAGTAATTAATCTTGCCGGAGTAACATCAAAACCATAATTTAATGCAGGCGTTGTTTCAGGACAAATTAATACTGATTTAATTTCATTGTCTAGTAATCCTTGTATGTATTTTATTTCATTTTCATCTCTGGTTTCAATAGGAATATTTTTAACTCCATCAGTAATAGAAAAATCTATGGAAGATGATGGAGCTGCAACATAAAAAGGAATATGATTATCATAAGCAGCAAGAGCTTTTAAATAAGTACCTATTTTGTTGGCAACATCTCCATTTCTGGTTGTTCTATCGGTACCGACAATTACTAAATCTACTAAACCGTGTTGCATTAAATGACCTCCGGTATTGTCTGCAATTAAGGTGTGTTTTACACCTTGCTGATTTAATTCAAAAGCGGTAAGGCTTGCTCCTTGGTTTCTTGGTCGGGTTTCATCTACCCAAACATGCACTTCAATTCCTGCTAAAAATGCCTTGTAAATTGGGGCTGTTGCTGTTCCCCAATCTATTGTGGCTAGCCAACCCGCATTGCAATGGGTTAAAATATTTACTGTTTTTCCCTTCTTTTTTTGAGCTATTTCTTTAATAATTTCTAATCCGGCT